>JALOOS010000218.1 GCA_025454275.1 Desulfobacterales bacterium
CGGACGGACGCTTCGTGATTGACACGGCCGCTCAAGTTTCTGATAATACCCTTTTGGAACCGGTTATAAACCACTCAGCCGGGCGCTTCGCATCGAAGGCCCGCTGCATGAGCATGCGAAAGACATGAAGAGGCGATTCATACTGGCGTTGGCGCTGGTGGCGCTGCTGATCGTGATTCTGGGCGGTATCAAAGGCCTGCAGATCGACCGCATGATCGCCCACGGCAAACAGGCGGTACCGCCGCCCGAAGCCGTCACCACCGCGGTAGCGGCCCTTCAGACCTGGGAGTCGGTGCTGACGGCCGTGGGGTCGCTGACCGCCGTGCAGGGCGTGACCGTGACGGCCGAGTTGACCGGAAAGGTCGTCCAGATCGACTTCAAGCCGGGATCCCTGGTGAAAGCCGGCGAGCTCTTGGTGAAGCAGGACACCTCTTCCGAAGAGGCTCAGCTGCGCTCGGCCGAGGCCACCGTGGCGCTGGCACGGCTCAACCTGGAGCGGCTGAGCAAACTGCTCGCCGAGCGGACCATTTCCCAATCCCAGTTCGACAATGCCGAGGCCGGCTACAAGCAGGCCGTCGCCCAGGCCGACAACATCCGCGCCGTGATCGCCAAGAAGACGATCCGGGCGCCCTTTGCCGGGCGGCTGGGCATCCGCCTGGTCAATCTCGGGCAGGTGATCAACGAGGGCGAGGCGATCGTCTCGCTGCAGTCGCTCGATCCGATCTTTGTCAACTTCGCCCTGCCCCAGCAGGAGCTGCCGCGGATCCGGCCGGGCCTGGCGGTCCGCGTGACCACCGATGCGCTTCCGGGCGATGTGATTCAAGGCAAGATCACCGCCATCAACCCCCAGGTGGATGCCGCCACGCGCAACATCCGGGTGCAGGCCACCGTGGCCAACGCGGATGAACGCCTCCGGCCGGGGATGTATGTGAACGTGGCCGTGGTGCTGCCCGGCCGCGCAAAAGTGCTCGCCATCCCGGCGACGGCCGTTCTGTACGCCCCCTACAGCGACTCGGTCTTCATCGTGGAGGAGCCGCCCGGCTCCCCGCCGGGGCAGCCGGTGAAGGTCGTCCGGCAGCAATTTGCGCAGCTCGGGGAGAAGAACGGCGATTTTATCGCCGTCCAAACCGGGCTCAAGGAAGGCGACACCATCGTGAGCACCGGGGTCTTCAAACTGCGCAACGGACAGGCGGTGACCGTCGACAACACCCTCTCCCCCGACTTCCAGCTCACGCCCAGGCCTTCGGAAAACTGAGGCCGCGGAATCCGGTTTACACCCATGATCCTCACCGACATTTTCATCCGGCGCCCCGTTCTTGCGATCGTGGTGAACCTGCTGATCCTCATCGCGGGGCTGCAGGCGGTCCGCTCGATCAACGTGCGCCAGTACCCCCGCAGCGACAACGCGGTGGTCACGGTCAACACGGTCTACACCGGCGCCGGCGCCGAGCTCGTGCGCGGCTTCATCACCACCCCGCTGGAGCGCGTGATCGCGGCGGCGGACGGCATCGACTACATCCAGTCGCAGAGCACCCAGGGTCTCTCCACCATCAGCGTCCGGCTCAAGATCAACTACGACCCCATCAAGGCGCTCTCGGAAATCAGCTCCAAGGTCGACCAGGTGCGGGGCGATCTGCCCCCGGAGGCCGAGGTGCCGGTCCTGAACGTGGAGTCGGCCGACAGCCAGTTCGCCTCGGCCTATCTGAGCTTCACCTCGGATGTGCTCCGCCAGAACCAGATCACCGACTATCTGGTGCGCGTGGTGCAGCCGCGGCTCTCCTCGGTCAGCGGGGTGCAGCGCGCGGAGATCCTGGGGGCCAGGACCTTCGCCATGCGCATCTGGCTCAAACCCGAGCGCATGGCCGCCTACAACATCAGCCCGGCCCAGGTGCGCCGCGCCCTGGCGGCCAACAACTTCCTGGCCGCCGTCGGCCAGACCAAGGGCGCGCTCGTCCAGGTGAACCTCACCGCCAACACCGATTTGCGCTCGGTGCCGGAATTCAAGCGGCTGGTCATCCGCCAGCAGGACGGGGCCATCGTGCGCCTGGAGGACATCGCCGAGGTGGTGCTGGGCGCCGAGGACTACGACACGGATGTGCGCTTCTCGGGGCAGACGGCGGTCTTCATGGGCATCTGGCCCCTGCCGACCGCCAACTCCATCGACGTGATCCGGGGCGTGCGCGCCGAGATGGAGGCGATCCAGAGCCAGCTCCCCTCCGGGCTGACCGCGCGCATCGCCTACGACGCCACCAACTACATCACCAACGCCATCCACGAGGTGCTGCGAACGCTGGGCGACACCCTGCTGATCGTGGTGGTGGTGATTTTCCTGTTTTTGGGATCGTTCCGATCGGTGCTCATCCCGGTGGTCGCCATTCCGCTCTCGCTCACCGGGGCCATCTTCCTGATGCAGCTCTTCGGGTTCACGCTCAACCTGCTGACCCTGCTCGCCATCGTCCTCTCCGTGGGCCTGGTGGTCGACGACGCCATCGTGGTGGTGGAGAACGTCGAACGGCACCTGCGGGAGGGGCTCTCCCCGCTGGATGCGGCCCTGCGGGGCGCGCGCGAGCTGGTGGGGCCGATCATCGCCATGACGATCACCCTGGCGGCGGTCTACGCGCCCATCGGCCTGCAGGGAGGGCTGACCGGATCGCTGTTCCGCGAGTTCGCCATGACCCTGGCCGGAGCGGTCGTCATCTCCGGGATCGTGGCGCTGACGCTCTCCCCGATGATGTCGCGCTACCTGCTCACGCCCGGCATGGGCGAGCGCGGGCTGGCGGGAAAGATCTCCCGGGACTTCCTGCGCTTGCGCGCCCTCTACGGGCGCCTGCTGGATGCGACCTTGGATGCGCGCCCGGCCGTGTACACCGTGTGGGTCGTCGTGAGCCTGCTGACGATTCCCATGTACCTGATGTCGCCCAGGGAGCTCGCCCCGACCGAAGACGAGGGGGTTATCTTCGGCATCATCGACGCCTCGGCGGACGCCACGGTGGACCAGACCAGCCGCTTCACGGCAGCGGTGAACCAGGCCTACCTGAGCGTACCGGAAACCGAGTTCACCTTCCAGATCACCCGGCCGAACTCCGGGTTCGCCGGGATGGTCGTGCAGCCCTGGGGCGAGCGGCGGCGCAACATCTTCCAGATCCTGCCCGAGGTCCAGGAAAAGGTGCGCGCCATTCCGGGCATCCGCACGCTGCCGGTCCTGCCGCCGGCGCTGCCGGGCGGCGGCCAGTTCCCGGTGGAATTCGTCCTCGCCTCGACGGCGGAGTCCGAGCAGCTCCTGCAGTTCGCCCGCCGGCTCCAGTTGAAGGCGATCCAAAGCGGCCTGTTCGCCTTCCCGCCCATCATCGACGTCAACATCGATCAGCCGCAGTCGGAGATCGTCGTCGACCGCGACAAGACGGCCGAGCTCGGGCTCGACCTGCAGCAGGTCGGATCCGACATGGCCGCCATGGTGGGGGGCAATTACGTCAACCGCTTCGACATCTCCGGCCGCTCCTACAAGGTCATCCCCCAGATCCAGCGCGTCGACCGGCTCAACCCGGCCCAGCTCAAGGAGATCTATGTCACCGGGCCGAACGGGCAGTTGGTGCCGCTCAGCACCATCGCCACGATCAGGAACTCCACGGTGCCGCGCTCGCTCAACCGCTTTCAGCAGATGAACGCCGTCAAAATCAGCGGGGTGTCGATCCGGCCCCTGGATGAGGCCCTGCGCTTCCTCGAAGAGGAGGCGGCCCGGATCCTGCCCAGGGGCTACGTCATCGACTACACGGGCGAATCGCGCCAGCTGCGCTCCGAGGGCAACCGGTTCCTCTACACCTTCGCCCTGGCGGTCATCCTCATCTTTCTGGTCCTGGCGGCGCAGTTCAACAGCTTCAGCGAGCCCTTCTGGACGGCGGGCTGGACGACGACCCTCAACATCTACTCGCAGATCGGGCTGGTGACGCTGGTGGGGCTGGTGGCCAAGAACGGCATCCTGATCGTGGAGTTCGCCAACAAACTCCAGGAACAGGGCCGCCCCAAGCGCGAGGCCGTGAAAGAGGCCGCGATGACGCGGCTGCGGCCGATCCTGATGACCAGCGCGGCCACCATCGCCGGCCATTTTCCCCTGACGCTCGTGACGGGCGCCGGCGCCGCTGCGCGCAACTCCATCGGCCTGGTGCTGGTCGGCGGCATGACGGTGGGCACCCTCTTCACGCTCTTCGTGATCCCCTCGATCTACATGCTGATCGCCCGCGACCGCTCCCGCGCGGCCGCGCCCCTCCCCGCCGGGAAGCCCCCGCAGGAGGCCCCCTCCCGCCCGCTCGCCCCCGGGCATCCGGCCTGAGAAGGGATCACGCCGGCCGGATGTCGCGCTTGAACCGGACCAGGACTTCGTCCGCTTCGACCGCCTGTCCGGGAACCGCCAGCACCTCCGCGACCTCGCCGTCGCAGGGCGAGGCGACGAAGCTTTCCATCTTCATCGATTCGAGGCTCACCAGGTCCTGCCCGCGGTAGACGCGGTCGCCCGTCTTGACACGCACCGCCACCACCAGCCCCGGCATCGGGCAGAGCAGCTCATGCGGCGGGGCTTCTTCCTGCCCGGCCGGCATGTGCCGGGCGAGCTCCCATTCGCGCGGCGAGAACACCTCGAAGACGCGGCTGGTGCCGCAGAAGGCGACCCCGAAGAAGCTGTATTGGTAGTAGAGGCGGAACATGCAGGAGCGGCCGTCGACCGTGAGCCGGAGCCGGCGCCGGTAGAACTCGAACTCGGGGGTTGCCACCGCGTGGGGGCGCCCGTCGACGGTGACGGTCCACTGGTGCGGCGCAGCGTCCTTCTGCAGGCAAACCTCGAAGAGCTCCTGCCCGCTGCGGACCGTGTAGGCGCTGCAGGCGCTGCGCTCGCGGGCCGGGCCGACCTGCGCGGCCATCGGCTTGAGGGATTCGCGCGTCAGGTTCTGGCGGTTGTGGTAGACGATCGTCGCCGCCATGGCCATGCACTCCAGCCGCTCCCGCGGCGGAGGGATCTTGGGCCGGCCCGCTTCGAAATGGTCGGCGATGAAACCCGTGGAGAGGTTGCCGGCGAGGAATTCCGGGTGGGTCAGCACCGCGTTGACGAAGTCCACGTTGGTGGCGAGCCCTTCGATGTGGTAGCCGTTCAGCGCCCGCACCAGCGCCTCGATCGCCTCCCCGCGGGCTGCACCCCAGGCGATCACCTTGGCCAGCAGCGAGTCGTAATAGACGCTGACGAAGCTGCCGGCCTCGATGCCGCTGTCGAGGCGGATGTTGGCCCCGCGGGCCGGGGAGTAGCGGGTGATCATGCCCGTCGCGGGCAGAAACCCCCGGGCCGGGTCCTCGGCGCAGATGCGCGCCTCCACGGCCCACCCCTTCCAGGCGACCTCCTCCTGGCGCAACCCCAGGGGCTCACCGGCGGCGACGCGCAGCTGGAGCTCCACGAGATCCAGGCCGGTCACCATTTCGGTCACCGGGTGCTCCACCTGCAGGCGCGTGTTCATCTCGAGGAAATAAAACCCGCCCTGCGGGTCCAGGATGAACTCGACCGTTCCGGCGTTTTCGTAGCCCGCCGCGCCCGCCAGCCGGCAGGCGCTCTCGCCCATCCGCCGGCGCAGATCGGCCGCGACCGCGACCGAGGGGCTCTCCTCGATGATCTTCTGGTAGCGGCGCTGCACGGAGCATTCGCGCTCCCCCAGGTGAACGACCGTGCCGTACCGGTCGGCGATGACCTGGATCTCGATGTGGCGGGCGGCCGGGATGTAGTTCTCCAGGAAGACCCGCTCGTCGCCGAAGGCCTTGCGGGTCTCGGCACGGCCGGCCTGGATGGCGGCGGCGAGTTCCCCACGGGAGCCGACGATGCGCATGCCCTTGCCGCCCCCGCCCGCGGCCGGCTTCAACAGGAGCGGGAAGCCGATCTCCTCGGCGGCCGCCAGCGCCTCATCCAGGCTGCCGACCGGCGAGAGCCCCCCGGGCACCACCGGCACGCCGGCCTTTACGGCCAGCGCCTTGGAGGCGACCTTGTCCCCCAGGGCGGCGATGGCGGCGGGCGGCGGGCCGATGAACACCAAGCCGGCCGCCAGGACCTTTTCGGCGAATGCGGGGTTCTCCGAAAGAAAGCCGTAGCCGGGATGGATGGCGGTGCAGCCGCCGGAGCGCGCCGCCGCGATGATTTTCTCCTGATCGAGGTAGGACTGGTCGGCGCGGGAGGGGCCGATGAAGACCGCTTCGTCCGCCGCCTGCAGGTGATGCGAGCGGGCGTCGATCTCGGAAGCGATCAGAATTTTCTCGAACACGGGGCGCCTCCCTCACAAGGGGATGTTGCCATGCTTTCGGTTCGGCCGCGCCGCCTGCTTGCTTTCCAGGAACTGCAGGCTGCGGATCAGCCGCCGGCGGGTGGTGCGCGGAAAGATCACGTCGTCGATGTAGCCCCGCTTGGCGGCCAGGAAGGGGTTGGCGAAGGTCTTGCGGTAGTGTTCGGTCTTCCGGCCGAGCAGGGCCTCGGGGTCGGGGGCGGCCGCGAGCTCCTGCCGGTAGATCACCTCCGCCGCCCCCTTGGGGCCCAGCACGGCGATTTCCGCCGTGGGCCAGGCGTAGTTGATGTCCCCGCCGATGTGCTTGGAGTTCATGACGATGTAGGCCCCGCCGTAGGCCTTGCGCAGCACCACGGTGATGCGCGGCACGGTGGCTTCGACGAAGGCGTAGAGCAGCTTGGCGCCGTGGCGGATGATGCCGCCGGATTCCTGCTCCGGCCCGGGCATGAAGCCGGGCACGTCCACGAAGCAGACCAGGGGGATGTTGAAGGCGTCGCAGAAGCGCACGAAGCGCGCCGCCTTGGCCGAGGCGTGGATGTCGAGCACCCCGGCCAGGACGGCCGGCTGGTTGGCGATCAGCCCGACGGTCTGGCCGCCGAGCCGGCCGAAGCCGCAGATGATGTTGCGGGCGAAATGCGGCTGGATCTCCATGAA
>JALOOS010000219.1 GCA_025454275.1 Desulfobacterales bacterium
GATCGAAATCGGCGAGGAGATGGGCTCGCCGGGCCTGCGCGAAGTCTGCGCCGCGCATCGGAAGCTCCTCGCGTCCGATGTGCTCATCGCCAGCGACGGCCCCCGCCTGGCGCCCATGACGCCCACCATCTTCGGGGGCTCCCGGGGCGTGGCCAACTACGATCTGCGCCTGAAGCTCCGCGAGGGCGGCCATCACTCCGGCAACTGGGGCGGGCTCCTGTCCAATCCGGGCATCATCCTGGCCCACGCCCTCGCCTGCCTGGTGGACCCCAAGGGCAAGATCCTGGTGCCCGAGCTGCGCCCTGAGGCTATCCCGCCGTCGGTCAAACGGGCTCTGGCGGAGTTGGATGTCACCGGCGAAGGCGGCCCCGCCATTGATCCGGATTGGGGCGAGCCCGGATTCTCCGCCGCCGAAAAGGTCTTCGGCTGGAGCACGCTGGAGATCCCTCCCGAGGCCTGGGCCCGCCTGCACATCCGCTTCACCGTGGACACCGACCCGGCGGCCTTCGCGGCCGGCCTGCGCCGGCGCCTGGACGCGTGCGGCTTCCCTCAGATCGAGGTCATCCCCCAGCGCGGCGGCTACTTCACCGCGACGCGCCTGGACCCCGATAACCCCTGGGCGCGATTTGCCATCGGGTCCCTGCAGGCAACCAGCGGTAAAACGCCGGCAGTACTGCCCAACCTCGGCGGGTCCCTCCCCAACGATGCCTTCACCGATATCCTGGGCCTGCCCACCGTCTGGATCCCCCACTCCTATGGCGGATGCTCCCAACACGCCCCGGACGAACACGTTCTGCCCCCCCTCCTGCGCGACGCTCTCCTCCTGATGACTGGGCTTTTCCACGACCTGGCCGAGCAGGGCCCGCCGGCGCAACGGAGGTGATGATGGACTTCGAGATGCATCCCCTATACGGCTGGCTGAGCGAGCTTCGGCGCGACTTTCACATGCACCCCGAGCCCAGTTTCGAGGAGCACCGCACCACCGCCCGCATCAAGGCGATTCTTACGGAAATGGACGTGGAACTCCGCACGATACCGGGTCTGGCAACCGGTGCCGTTGGCGTGGTTCGGGGCAGGGAGGGCGGCAAGGTGCTGGCCCTGCGGGCCGACATCGACGCCCTGCGCATGGAAGAGCAGAACGACGTTCCCTACCGCTCCCGAAACGCCGGGATCATGCATGCCTGCGGTCACGACGGTCACACCGCCATCATGCTGGGCGTGGCCCGCCGGCTGAAGGAGACCGGCCTGCCGGCAGGGATCAAGGGCGAGCTGCGTTTCCTTTTTCAGCCGGCCGAGGAGATCGTCTCCGGGGCCAAGGCCATGATCGCGGCCGGGGCCATGGATGATCCGCCGGTCGACCGGGTGCTGGCCGCGCATCTCTGGCCCGACCTGCCGGTTGGCCAGGTGGGGTTTTACCGCGACGTGAGCCACGCCGCCAGCGACGGCTTCTACATCGACGTGCAGGGTCGGGGCGTGCACGGCTCCTCGCCCGAGAAGGGCCGGGACCCGATCGTGGCCGGTGCCGCGCTGGTCCAGGCCGCCCAGACCATCGTCAGCCGGAACCTGGACCCGACCGATGTGGGCGTCATCAGTTTCGGGGAATTCCAGGCCGGCAGCGCCCCCAATGTCATCCCGCCGGTCGCCCGGCTCTCCGGCACCATCCGCAGCTTCAAGCCGGAGGTGCGCGACACCCTCATCCGCCGTTTGCAGGAGCTGTGCCGCGGCTTGGGGGAAGCGCTGGGCGTAACCATGGCATTCACGTTGAAGGAAGGGGTGCCGGCCTGCCGCAACGACCCCGAGGTGTCGGCGGCCTTCTTCGACAGCACCGCCAGTGTGGCGGGAAAGGAAAACCTGCGCTGGCTCGATCCCAAGTGCGGCGGAGAGGACTTCGCCTTCATGGCCCGCAAGGCCCCTGGCGCCATCATCCGTTTGGGCTGCCGGGACGTTTCACAGCGCTTCAATCATCCCCTGCACTCGCCACATTTCGACATGGACGAGGCGGTGCTGCCGCTGGGGGTCGAAATCTTCTGCCGCGCAGTGATGGACTACCTGGGATAATACCTGGCATTTTCCCCTAACGAAGACGGCCGCGAAGCAGGCTCGTTTCAGCCTTATCCGGGACTCACGCCGTTTCGTCTTTGGGTATTTCCGCTCTCTTCTTCCGGAGCCAGGGAATAAAGGGGGAGATCAAGAGGATGAGCGCCATGATCAGAGAAACGGCCGCCAGCGGCCGGGTGAAGAAAATCGAGAAATCCCCCTGGGACATGATCAGCGACTTGCGCAGGTTGTTCTCCATCATCGGCCCGAGGACGAAAGCCAAGACCAGCGGCGCCCCCTCGTAATCGAACTTTTTCATCAAGTAGCCCACGATTCCGAAGATGAGCATGACATAGATGTCGAAGACCGAGTTGTTGACGCTGTAAACGCCGATGAGGCAGAAGAGCAGGATCAGGGGAAACAGGATTTTGTAGGGAACCCTGAGGATCTGGACCCAGATCCCGATCAGGGGCAGGTTGAGAATCAAGAGCATGAAGTTCCCGATGTACATGCTGACGATGACCCCCCAGAACAATTGAGGGTTCTGCTTCATCATCAGCGGTCCGGGAGTGACCCCGTGGATCATGAAAGCGCCCAGCAGCATGGCCATGATCACATTGGGCGGGATGCCGAGCGTCATGAGCGGAATGAAGGCGCCTCCCGTGGCCGCATTGTTGGCCGCCTCCGGACCGGCCACTCCTTCGACGGCCCCTTTGCCGAAGCGCTCCGGATGCCTGGACAGCTTCTTTTCGAGAGCATAGGACAGAAATGATGAGATGACTGCCCCGCCGCCGGGAAGGACACCCAGCAGAAACCCGAGAACCGATCCTCTGGCGATGGGGCCGGCGCTGTCCTTCCAGTCCCTGGCCGTCGGCAGGAGACCCTTGATGGCGGTCTTCAAGACGTCTCTGCGCACGACCTGCTCGATATTCAGCAGGACCTCCGATACACCGAAGATCCCCATGACGATCGGCACCAGGCCGACGCCGTCGAGCAGCTCCATTCTGCCGAAGGTGAACCGCGGACGCGCCGTCATGGTGTCTAGGCCGATCAGCCCCAGGACGATGCCGAAGGCGGCCATGATGAGGGCTTTGGGCATGGACCCGTGGGCCAGGTAAATGAGGATCGTGAGACCCAGCACCATCAGGGTGAAATACTCCGGCGGCCCGAACTGGAGGGCGAACCGGGCCAAAGGCGGAGCCAGGAGCATCAGGCCGAGGACGGAGATGGTTCCGGCGATGAAGGAGCCGAATGCGGCGATGCCCAGGGCCGGGCCGGCGCGTCCCTGCCGGGCCATCTTGTAGCCGTCCAAGCAGGTAACCACGGACGCCGCTTCGCCGGGTATATTCACCAGAATCGAGGTCGTGGACCCGCCGTACATGGCGCCGTAATAAATGCCGGCCAGCATGATGATGGCCGCTTCGGGGGTGGCCTTGAAGGTGGAGGGAAGGAGCAGGGACATGGCCCCGACGGGGCCTATCCCGGGCAGCACGCCGATCAAGGTCCCTATGAATACCCCGACAAAGCAGTAAAGCAGGTTCTCCGGCTGCAGGGCTACCGAGAAACCGATTCCCAGGTAATTCAAGAGGTCCATAGGGCGTCAACTCCCCAGCCAGCCCGGCGGGAGCTGGCACTGCAGCCAGAGCCTGAACACGCCGTAGGCGGCGAGCGTGCTGACGACCGCCCCGAGGATGGCCCATGACCACCGTTGGGGCTCGACCGCTTTAAACAGAAAGATCAGCAGCAGGATAGTGGCCGGGATGAACCCCAACGGGGTCAGGAGATAGGCGTAGATGAACAGCACCGCCAGGACGGAAACGATTTTCTTACACGCGATCTCCGACCAAAGGACCGGCACCTCTCCGGCGCTGGCTTTCTCCCGGACCGCCCGGACGAAAATGCCGCAGGACAGGCCGATCATGATCACTCCGACCCAGAAAAATATGAACCCGCCTCCGGGGTCTTGCAGGCTGCCGAGTTCCAGCTCATAACCGCCCCAGCAGATCCCGATCCCCATCGCCGCCCAAAAGAGCGAACTGATGATGTCTCTGCTCCGCACCTCGACCTCCACGACAGCTTTCCGCAGCCCCCAC
>JALOOS010000220.1 GCA_025454275.1 Desulfobacterales bacterium
AAACGCCCCCGCGGCGCGCACATCGTCGCACTCCCCGACCCCTCGGTCGTGGTGCCCCCCGCTGCCGCCGACCCCCCGGAAGTTGAAGCGCAGCGTGCTGAACCCTTTGCGGCGAAAGGCCCGGCACACCGCCAGGACCACGGGGTTGTCCATATCCCCTCCGTAGAGGGGGTGCGGATGGGTCACGACCACCCCCTGCCGCCCGGCAACCCGCTCCAGCATGCCTTCGAGCTCCAGGCCGCTGCATCTGATCGTTACCCTCGTCGCCGTCATCGTGACCTTCCCCTTTTCACCCGTCCCGTGGTGACATGTTATTTCCCCTTTTAGCGTGTGCGGATTGGAATGTCGACTCGCAGCATCCCTCACCTGACACCGCAGTCCTCAGCGTGGCAGGCCGGCAGTTCGATCGCTTGACCTGCCGGCGGCTTTACGATATTCCGCCTCTGCTGCACTGCGTCGCACCGATCTCACGCGTCAGCCCGGGGAGGCGGTCATGCTGAAAAAGGGTATCCTGTTCGTCACATTTCTGGCGTTCTGCGCGGCACTTCTACCGCCGGGAGCTGGCGCCGCCGACAAACCGTTCACCTTCGGCCTGCTCCTGGTCGGCCCCTACAACGACCACGGCTGGAGCCAGGCTCACTACGAAGGCGGCCGCTACGTCGAAAAGATGGTGCCCGGCGCGAAGATGATCTACATCGACAAGGTCAACCCGGCCGACCGGCCGGGCGTCACCATTCCCCAGCTCGTGGACGACATGGTCGAGAAGGGCGCCCGGTTGATCATCGCCAACTCCGATGACATGAAGGACGGCACCCGCGAGGCCGCGCGCCAGCACCCGGAGATCTACTTCCTGCATATCTCCGGGGACGACGTCCTCTCCGGCAAGGCCCCGGCCAACCTGAGCAATCTCATGGGGCGGATGGAGTACGGCAAGATGATGGCCGGGTTTGCGGCGGCCCTCACCACCCAGACCGGAAAAATCGGCTATCTCGGGCCGCTCATCAACGAGGAGACCCGCCGGCTGGCGGCATCGGCCTTTCTGGGCGCCCGATATGCCTGGGAAACGGTGCTCAAAAAGAGACCCGAGGAGTTGAAGTTCCAGGTGACCTGGATCGGGTTCTGGTTCAACATCCCAGGGGTGACCTCCGACCCGACCCAGGTGGCGAACACCTTTTTCAACACCGGCCATGACGTGGTGATCTCCGGGATCGACACCACCGAGGCGCTCACGGTCGCCGGCAAAAAAAAGAAGGAGGGCAGAAGCGCGTGGGCCGTGCCCTATGACTATGTCGGAGCCTGCCAGGCCGCCCCGGAGGTCTGCCTGGGGGTGCCCTATTTCAACTGGGGACCGGCCTACGTCCCGTTCGTAAAGGCCGCCATGAACGATACCTGGAAGCAGGCGTGGCTGTGGATCGGCCCGGACTGGAAGGAGATCAACAATCCGGACACGAGCCTGGTGGGTTTCGCGGTCGGCAACGCCCTGCCCGCCGCCGCCCGGCCCGCGCTGGATGCCTTCATAAAAGATCTCGGCACGGGGGCGGTCAACCTGTTCAAGGGGCCGCTCGTTTACCAGGACGGCACGGTGTTCGTGAAGGCCGGCGAAACCGCGAGCGACAAGCAGATCTGGCACATGGAGCAGCTGCTGCTGGGCATGCAGGGGCAGAGCAGCGCCAAGAAATGACGGCTCTCTGATCAACCCGATCTATCAAACGCCTTTCAAGTAAGTCAGGCCTTCTTTCTGTGGGGCGGGAACGCCCATGCAGGTCGAGCTGATCGATATCCGCAAGCACTACGGCACCGTCAAGGCCAACGACGGGATCAGCCTGGCGGTCGCGCCCGGCGAGCTCCACGGCATCCTCGGGGAAAACGGCGCCGGCAAGAGCACCCTGATGAAGATCCTGGCGGGGTTCACCGCCCGGACCGCGGGGTCGATCCGGATAGACGGCAGGCCCGTCGCCTACCGCGGCACGGCCGAGGCCGTCCGCCTCGGCGTCGGCATGCTTTACCAGGACCCTCTCGATTTCCCGCAGCTCCCGGTCATCGACAACTTTATCCTGGGGCAGGCCGGAGGGCTCTCCCTGACCCGCAGCGCCTTCACAGCGCGGTTGCGGGAGCTGGCCGACTCCTTTCATTTCCGTCTGAACCCGGAAACACCGGCCGGCGGCCTCACCGTGGGTGAGCGCCAGCAGCTCGATCTTCTGCGGCTGCTTTCGCTGGGGATCCGCCTGCTGATCCTGGACGAACCCACCACCGGCATCTCTGCCGCCCAGAAAGAGGTGCTCTATGCGGCCTTGCGCCGCCTGGCCGCGGAGGGCCGGAGCGTTTTGCTCGTATCCCACAAACTCGAGGATGTCGACGCCTTGTGCGACCGGGTGACCGTCCTGCGACTCGGCCGGGTGACGGGCGAAATGGCGCGGCCTTTCGACACCGAGCGGCTGCTGCAGATGATGTTCGGCTCACCCCCGCGCCCGCCGGCAGGCGTCCCCCAGCCACCGGGCAGCGAGGTGCTGGTGCTGAATGGGGTGTCGAGCCCCGGCGGCCGTTCCGGCCTGGTAGAGGCCAGCGTCACGCTCCGGCAGGGGGAGGTGGTCGGCCTCGCCGGCCTCGAAGGCAGCGGCCAGGAGCTCTTCCTGCGGGTGGCGTGCGGCCTGGCGCCGCTGCGGAAAGGGGCGGTTTATTTAAACGGGCAGGCGATGAGCGCAGGCGGTTATCACGCATTCAAGCGCCGCGGGGTGGTGTTCCTCCCCGCGGCGCGCCTCGAGGAGGGCCTGATACCGCAGCTCACCATCACCGAGCATGCGGCCCTGCTCGGAGACCACCGCCCGTTCCGGGTCCCCTACCAGGCGGCGGCGGAGGGAGCCGCCCGGCGGATCGAGGCGTTCCGCATCAAGGGCGCGCCCGCCACCCCGGTCGAGGCGCTCTCCGGGGGAAACCAGCAGCGGCTGCTGCTCTCCTTTCTCCCGCCCGATCCACTGCTGCTCCTGCTCGAAAACCCGACGCGCGGGTTGGACCTGGAGTCGGTGAACTGGGTCTGGGAACACCTGCAGGCTTACCGCCGCCAGGGCGCCTGCATCGTATTCTCCTCGCCGGAGCTGGACGAGATTCTGATGGTGGCCAGCCGGGTGTTGGTCTTTTTCAACGGACGGATCGTTCTGGATGCGGCGGCCGCGGCCACGGATGTGCAGATCCTGGGACGAGCGATCGCCGGGAAGGTATAGGGGGATGGGATCAGGCAGATCACCCGCTGATCGGCGCTTGCGGCTGCCGTTCGGCGATTGGCTGCTCACCGCAGCCGTCGTGTCCGTGTTTACCCTCCTCGTGCTGATTCTCTCCGGGGCACCGCCCCTTTCGGCCTGCTACCATCTCTTCCAGGGATCGCTTGGATCATGGGCCAAGTTCAGCCAGGTGGTCAAGGTCTGGATCCCCCTGACCCTGTGCGCCTGCGGTCTGCTCTTCACCTTCCGGATCGGGCTATGGAACATCGGGGTCGAAGGCCAGGTCCTGATGGGTTCCGTGTTCGCCACCTGGGCCCTGCGGGCAGGCATTCAGAGCCCGGACCTCGGGCTGCTCTTCATCATCTGCTCGATGGCGGCCGCCGCGCTCGGCGGTGCCCTGTGGGCGGCGGCCGCGGGCGTTCTAAAAACCAAGGCCGGGGTCAACGAGATTTTCGCCGGGCTCGGGCTCAACTTCGTCGCGCAGGGCATCGTGCTGTGGCTGATCTTCGGCCCCTGGAAACAGCCCGGAGTGGCCTCGATGAGCGGAACCGAGACCTTTCCCGCCGCCCTTTGGCTCAGCGCTCCGGCCCTGCTCCGCTTCTCTCGGCCTCGAGTTGAAGGCGGTCGGCGGCAACCCGGCCGCCGCCTTTCTTTACGGGCTGGCTCCGCCGCGGCTCATGGTCCTGGCGATGCTCTTCGCCGGGGGGTTTGCCGGGCTCGCCGGCAATCTCCAGGTGACCGCGGTCTACCACCGCCTCATTCCGGCCATCTCCAGCAACTACGGCTATCTCGCGCTGCTCGTGGTGATGCTGGCGAACTACAACGTGCGGCTGGTGGCGCCGGTGGCCTTCTTCTTCGCCTGCCTGAACGTCGGAAGCATCCAGCTGCCGATGATGCTGAAGCTGGACTCCTCCCTGAGCGGGGTCATTCAGGGCGCCCTCGTGCTGGCGACCCTCGGCATGCAGGGGTGGCGGGGGATCCGCACCCGACAGGCCGATCGCCGGAGGACGCCCGGCCCGGAGGCGGCATGACCGGGGCCGACCTCACGCTGATCATCGCCGGCGTCATCGCCGGGGCGGCGCCGATCGTGCTGGCGGCCCTCGGGGAGACCATCACCGAAAAATCCGGGATCATCAACCTCTCGCTCGACGGCACGATCCTCTTCTCCGCCATGGCCGCCTTCGTCGTCGCGCTGAAGACCGACAGCCTGTCGGCGGGGTTTGCCGTCGGCGCCCTGGCGGGTGCGGCGGTCGCAGCCGTCGTCGCCCTCTTCAGCATCTATCTCGGCCAGAACCAGGTGGCGGTCGGCTTCGTATTGACCCTGACGACCAGGGACCTCGCCTATTTTCTGGGCAACCCCTATTCCCGCCTTCCGGGGCCTCATGCGCTTTCGGTGCCGGTTCCGGGGCTGGAGCAGATCCCTTTCCTCGGGCCGGTCCTCTTCAACCACCCGCTGCCGGTCTACCTCAGCCTGATCCTGATCGGGGTCGGCTGGTGGTACCTCTACCGCACCGCTCCCGGGCTGAACTTAAGAGCG
>JALOOS010000221.1 GCA_025454275.1 Desulfobacterales bacterium
GCCTCCGCGGCGGAGGGCCCCGCAGGGCTCCGGCCGGCCTTTTCGGCGCTCAACAGCTTTTTCAGCTCGGCCACGAAATCGTTGACGTCCTTGAACTCGCGGTAGACCGAAGCGAAACGCACATAGGCGACATCGTCCAGCTCGTGGAGCTTGGCCATGATCTTTTCACCGACGACCGAAGCCGAGATCTCTTTGTCCTCGGATTCGCGCAGGTCGCGCTCCATCTCGTCGATGAACTCCTCGATGCTGTTCATGCTGATGTTGCGTTTTTCGCAGGCCTTCAGCATGCCCGAGCGCACCTTCTCGCGGCTGAAAAGCTCGCGGCGCCCGTCCTTCTTGATGATCATGATCGGGATCTCTTCGATGTGCTCGTAGGTGGTAAACCGCCGGTTGCAGGTCAGGCACTCCCTGCGCCGGCGAATGACGCTCGCGTCCTTGCTGAGCCTCGAGTCGATCACCTTGTTCTCGATTTCACTGCAGTACGGACACTTCATCCGCCCTCCCCTTCGGCCGCCGGCCGGCCCTCCGGGGCCCCGACCCCTTGGGATCGGGACCGTCCCGTCTTACATCGCTCTCACGAATCCCGCCGGTTGCCGCCGACCGGCCCGGCCGCATCGGCGCCTGCGATCCGGATCATGTCGATCCGCGCCTCTGCGAGCATATCCCGCGCCAGCGCGTCGGCATACCCCTCGCGGTAGTAAATCCGCTTGATTCCGGCGTTGATGATCATCTTGGCGCAGATCGAACAGGGCTGGTTGGTGCAGAACAGATCGGCGCCCTTGATGGACACCCCGTGATAGGCCGCCTGGATGATGGCATTCTGCTCGGCATGGATCCCGCGGCAGAGCTCATGGCGCATGCCCGATTCGACCTTGAGCGTCTCCCGCAGGCACCCGGTTTCGGCGCAGTGGCGGATGCCGGAGGGGGCCCCGTTATACCCGGTCGCCAGGATGCGCTTATCCTTGACGATGACGGCACCGACGCCCCGCCGCAGGCAGGTGGTGCGCTTGGCGACCAGGGCCGTGATGTCCATGAAGTAGATTTCCCAGGAGGGGCGTTCGCTCGTCATCCGTCGTGCCGGTCCGCTGCCGCTTGGTGGTTCCGCCCTGATGCGCTGCCGCAACGATATATAGTATATTGCAATAAGGTGGATCGCAAGAGAAATGTTGACGATGCGGAAGGCGGTGCGCGGAGAACAGGCGGCCCGGGTTATGGGGTCCGGGCCGCCCGGCGTCATGAGGGGTGCTTTTTGAGCAGCAAGGTCGCGTTGGTGCCCCCGAACCCGAAGGAGTTGGACATGGCATAGCGCACCGGCGTTTTGCGGGCCGTGTTGGGGACATAGTCCAGGTCCAGCTCCTCCGCCGGGTGTTCGTAGTTGATCGTGGGCGGAATGATGTCCTCGTGCAGGGCAAGGACCGTAAAGGCGGTTTCAATCCCCCCCGCGCCGCCGAGCAGATGGCCGGTCATGGACTTGGTGGAGCTGACCGCCACCTTGTAGGCATGCTCTTTGAAGACCGTCTTGATGGCGCGGGTTTCGTAGAGATCGTTCAACTCGGTGGAGGTGCCATGGGCATTGATGTAGTCCACTTGATCGGCACGGATGCCGGCGTCGTCCAGGGCCATCTGCATGCAGCGGGCCGCCCCGCTCCCGTCCGGCGGCGGGGAGGTCATATGATATCCGTCGCCGGTCAGCCCGTAGCCGATCATCTCGGCATAGATCCGGGCCCCCCGCTGAAGGGCATGCTCGCGCTCTTCGAGAATGAGAATCCCGGCCCCCTCGCCGGGCACGAACCCGTCCCGGTCGCGGTCAAAGGGGCGCGAGGCCCGCTCCGGTTCGTCGTTGCGGGTGGAGAGCGCCTTCATGGCGTTGAACCCGGCGATGCACGAGGGGGCGATCACGGCCTCGGTGCCGCCGGTGATCATGGCGTCCACCCGCCCCTGCTGGATCAGCTTGAAGGAGTCCCCCACCGCATGGGAGCCGGCCGCACAGGCCGTCGCCAGGGAGAGGTTGGGGCCTTTCGCGCCAAAGAGGATCGAGATCATGCCCGGGGCCATGTTGCCGATCATCATGGGGATGAAAAAAGGGCTGACCCGCCGCGGTCCGTTCTGCTTCAGGTCATAAATGGTATCTTCCATGAACCGCAGCCCGCCCAGCCCGCATCCGGTGATCACGCCGACCCGTCCGGCGTTCTCATCGGTGATGGCAAGCCGCGCATCGTCCACCGCCATGCGGGTGGCCGCAACGGCGTAGGAGATGAACAGCTCCAGGCGCCGGGCCTCCTTGCGCCCCATGAACTCCTCGGGCTTGTAGCCCTTGACCTCGGCCGCGATGTGGGTGTCGAAGGGCGTGGCATCGAACCGGGTGATCCGCGTGACACCGGATTTGCCCGCGCACAGCGCCGCCCAGCTCTCCTTGACGCCGATCCCAAGGGGGCTGACCATCCCCACACCTGTGACCACAACCCGCCTGGCCAATTCGCCTCCTCTATCGCCTGCGCGTCAGCGCCTGCTGCTACTTGCGTTTGTTGACGTAGCTGATCGCGTCCTTGACGGTCACGATCTTCTCGGCATCCTCGTCTGAAATTTCGACTCCGAACTCCTCTTCCATGGACATGATGAGCTCGACCAGGTCGAGGGAGTCCGCCCCTAAATCGTCCACGAAGGAGGCCTCCGGTTTGACCTCCGAGAGGTCCACACTCAGTTTTTCGGCGATGATCTTCTTCACTTTTTCTTCAATTGAATCGGACATCGATGGTTCCTCCAAATGTTGGGGTGTTTTCTTTCGTTGGGTGCGGCTCATCCGCCTCCCGGCCGGAGGCACTATCGCGGGTTCGTGTTCCGGGCGGGCGCCCGAGACAGGCGTCAACCCTTGAACCCGGGACATCGTTCAGTGCCCATCCAGGAATGGTGAATTACGGCCCCGGCCAAGGCCGCAGCGCGGTCGCCACCGCAGGCGGTGTGGAACACCGTCGAGGATGGCGACGCGCGAGAACGCAGGCCCGGGCCGGAAGACGCCGTTCATGGATGGGCGCTCGTTACATGTACATCCCGCCGCTCACATGCAGCACCTGCCCGGTCAGGTAGGCGGCCTGGTCCGAGGCGAGAAAAAGGATCGCATCGGCCACATCCTGGGGCGTCCCGGCCCGGCCCAGCGGAATCTGGGCCAGGAAGGCCTGCTTGATCTTATCGCTCAACACGGCGGTCATCTGGGTTTCGATGAAGCCCGGCGCCACCGCATTCACCGTGATGCCCCGGCCGGCGAACTCCCGCGCGACGGTCTTGGTGAACCCGATCAGCCCGGCCTTGGAGGCGACGTAGTTGGCCTGCCCGGCGTTGCCGACGACACCGACCACCGAGGCCACGTTGACGATCCGCCCCGCGCGGCTCTGGGCCATGTGCCGGACCACCGATTTGGTGCACAGGAAAGCGCCCTTGAGGTTGATGGCCATCACCGCATCCCAGTCCGCCGCCTTCATGCGCAGCAGCAGGGCGTCGCGCGTGATGCCGGCGTTGTTCACCAGGACGTCGATGCGGCCGCAGCGCGCGACCACCCGGTCCGCCCAGGCGGCCACCGCCTCCTCGTTGGCCACGTCCACCGCTTCGAAGGCGGCCCCTGGCCCCAGGGCGCGGGCGGCCGCCTCCCCGGCCTCGGGGTTGACGTCGCAGATGGCGAGCGTCGCCCCCTCGCGGGCGAAGGCCTCGGCCGTCACCCGCCCGATCCCGGCCGCAGCACCGGTAACCATGACCACCTTGTCCTTGAAGCGCATGCGGATCTCCTTCGTGCCCATCCGGCGTCAGCGGCCGAACACGATCGGCCAGATCGGCGGGCTCGAGCTGACCGCTCCCGGCGAGAATGCGCAGGCTGTTGCGCTCGAAGAGCTCGCACACCTCCCGGGCGAAGATCCGCGCCACCAGCGCCGCGCGTTCGGCCTGGGGGTCGCCCGCCGCCGCGAGGGCCGCCGCCCTGCGCGCCGCGGCGACACCCACCTCGGTGTGGGCCGCCAGCTCCGCCAGGTCGAACATGACCATCTGCTGCCGGGTGAGCCGGCGGGTGTCGGCCACCCCGATCAGGTGGTTGAGCGCCCGGGCGGCCAGGGCGTAGAACCGGCCGCCGACCTCGGGGCGGCGCTCATCGAGCCGCTCCATCTCGGCGGCCATGGCGCCGTAGAACTCGCCCTTGCTCTTGCGGCTCTTCTTCCAGCGGAAGGTGCTGATGATGTTCTGCTGGATCTCGCTCGTCCCCTCGTAGATGGTCGTGATGCGCACATCGCGCTTGATCTTCTCGACCCCGTATTCGGTGATGTAGCCGTAACCGCCCAGGGCCTGGATGCAATCCTCGGCCGCCCGGTTGCCCGCCTCGGTCGCGAACCACTTGGCGATGGAGCCCTCCACCTGGAGGTCCGGCTCGCCGGCATCGAGCCGCTCGGCCACCTCCTCGATGTAGGCCGCGGCGGCCGCCAGCCGCACCACGTTGGGGATGATCAGCTTGTGCGTGTAGCCCTGTTTCTCGGATAGCGGGGTCTTGAACTGGATCCGCTCCTTGGCGTAGGGAATGGCGATATCGAGCGCAGCCTCCCCCGCCCCCAGCCCCATGGCGGCCACCATCAGGCGGGTGTAGCCGAAGACCTCGTTGGCCTGCTTGAGCCCCTGACCGGGCACACCGCCGATCAGGTTCTCCAGCGGTACGAACGCGTCGGTGAAGGTGAGCGGCGAGGTGTTGGAGGCCCGGATCCCGTGCTTCTCCTCGCCCTTGCCGCGCTGGTAGCCGGGGGTCTCCTTCTCCATGATGAAAAAGGTGGGACCCTCGGGGGCGTCGGCCAGCACCGTAATGAAATCCGCATACCCGCCGGTCGAGATGAACTGCTTGCTGCCGTTGATGCGGTAGCCGGTGATCCGCCCGGCCGCGTCGGTCACCGGGTCGGCCTTGGTCTTCAGAGCGGCGACGTTGCTGCCCGCGTCGGGCTCGGTCACGGCGTAGGCGACCAGCGCCTGCCCGGCGGCGATCTTACCGAGCCACCTCTTTTTCTGCTCTTCGGTGGCCCCCACCAGGATGGGGTCCGCCCCCAGCTGGATCGCGAAGAAGGCGGTGGTGATGCCCAGGCAGACCTTGGCCATCTCGCGTGTCACCGCACAGCTGTCGCGCGCCCCGCCGCCCAGGCCGCCGTAGGCCTCCGGGATCATCAACAGCTGCAGGCCGATCTCCGGCCCCAGCATTTCCCGGATCACCGCCTCGGGGAAGACCTCCCGGCGGTCGAAGTCCAGGATCTGCTCCTTGGTGAGAAGCCTCTTTTTCAGCTGGGCCACCGTCTCCAGCACGAGCTGGCGGGACTCGAGGTCCAACCCTGTCAGGGCCCGCTTGGGTGGAATGCCGTCGGATGCCATGATGCCGGTCCTCAAAACGATTGCAAACGGCCTTACTCTTCTTTGGCCGGGACGGCCTTGCGGCCCCTGTAGGAACCGCAGCTGGGACAGGCGTGGTGGGGCAGGGACGGCTCCCCACAGTCGGCACAGGTGGTCAGAGCGGGGGCTGAAAGGCTCTTGCCGGTGCGGCGCTTATCCCGGCGGGACTTGGACACTCTACGCTTGGGCAACCCCATGAGCAATCTCCTAACTTATTGAAGTGAATATATTAACTTCCTTTTTCGATTCTCACTGCAAAATGGTGCCTTAGTAATTGAAATCCGGAGGCCTGTCAAGTGTTTTCCGGGCGTAGGCAGCCTTGTGCTGAATCCTTTTCCGTGGTATGCACTACGCTCTGAAGCCGGGGACCGGGCCGGCTTGACTATAACCAACTGTTACAAAAGGATCTTTTTTATTTTTGCGGCACGGGCTCGCGATATCCGCCGAAGCGGCGGGCCGCCCCCCCTTTTTTTGGGGGGGCGACTTGAACCGACCGGCGGCGGTCCGCCGTCATAAATTACTCTTGAAATCCGGTTCAGGCTAGAAATATATGTCCGTTTTAACATTGATTTAAATGCCAATTCCAATTTATCGATCTCAAGAGAGCTATCCCATGACACAGGTGGTGACACGGTTTCCCCCCAGCCCCACGGGGTCGCTTCATGTCGGCGGGGCGCGGACGGCGCTGTTCAACTGGCTTTATGCCCGCCGGATGAAAGGCAAGTTCATCCTGCGGATCGAGGACACCGATACCGAGCGTTCGACCCAGGCCTCGGTCGATGCCATTTTCGAAGCCCTGGAGTGGCTCGGCCTCGACTGGGACGAGGGCCCTTTCTACCAGACGCGGCGGTTTCCGGTCTACCGGGAGCATGTCCAGAAACTGGTGGAGACGGGGCATGCCTACTACTGCGCCTGCAGCCCCGAGGAGGTGGAGCGGATGCGCCAGGCGGCCATGGCCGCCGGCGGCAAGCCCAAATACGACGGGAGCTGCCGCCATAAGAATCTGGGGCCCGGTGCGGGGCGGGCGGTCCGCTTCAAAGCGCCCCTTTCCGGCACCACCGTGCTGGAGGACGTCGTCAAGGGCAGCATCGTATTCCAGAACGAAGAGTTGGATGATTTCGTCATCTGCCGCAGCGACGGAACCCCTACGTACAACTTCGCGGTGGTGGTGGACGACATCACCATGGGGGTGAACACCATCATCCGCGGCGACGACCACGTGATGAACACCCCCAAGCAGATCCAGCTCTACAAGGCGTTCGGCGTCCCCCTGCCCCTGTTCGGTCATGTCCCGATGGTGCTGGGCAAAGACCGCACCCGCCTGAGCAAGCGCCACGGCGCCACCTCCGTGACCGCCTACCGCGACATGGGCTACCTGCCGGAGGCGCTGATCAACTACCTGGTGCGCCTGGGCTGGTCCCACGGCGACCAGGAGTTCTTCACG
>JALOOS010000019.1 GCA_025454275.1 Desulfobacterales bacterium
GAAGTAATAGATATATAGACTACCATATTGCCTGCGGATTGGCAAACCGCGGCCGGCGGGCGCGGAAGCCCGGAGCGGGGCGTCATCCGCCGGCGATCATGGGAATCAGGAACACCTCGGCGCCGTCCGGTATGAGGGTGGACTCGAAACGGGGCCGGGACACGTAGCTCTGGTTGATGCGCACCACGGGGCACTCGGTGTCGGAGAGCTCCGCGAGGAGCGCCGCCACCGTCAACCCCGGGCGCCAGGGATGCTCCCGGCCCCCCACCCGGATCACGCCGTGACCCCGTGCGCGGCGAGGAGCGCCACCACCTCGGGAAAATCGATCTTGAGGCGTTTGACCGTGGCGAGGGTCGGAATGCCCTCCGCGGTCCACCCGCGGCGCTGGTAGACCGCGTCCTTCAGCATTTCGTATTGCCGTTCGCGGTGCGTCCGCAGCCGTGCCACCTTCTCCGCCGTGCTCAGGCCGGTGATGTCGACCCCGCCGATCTGCTTCAGTTGGGTGTCGTAGCGTTCGGCGCGGGATTCGTACTCGAGCTCGGTCACCGGTCCGACGGCGCGGTAGGGCAGGGTGTCGTGCGCGCGGCGGCCGAAGCCCATGCGCAGGTTGAAGAGACGCTGGAAGTTGTAGACCGCCTCGCTCATGCGGATGAGATCGTCGGGCGCCGACTCCCGCCCGGTGACGGCGCTGAAGTACTCGGCGTACCAGCCGACGTGCTTCATCACCTTGGCCGGCTCCGGGGTGGTTTTGTTGTCCTCCGGGATGATGTCGTTCCAAGGCAGCTTGCACAGGCCGCAGAGCGAAAACCAGGTGCGGAACATGGGAAACCAGTGCAGGGCCTCGGCCTTCTGCGCGAAGGTCGGCATGAAGTTGTGCACCATGTCGAGAAAGATCAGCCACGCCTCGTCGTGCTGCGGGCCTTTCAACGCCAGCCCGTAGCCGCCCTGCTGGGCGAGGGACTCCTTGGTCATGTATTCGGAGAATTCCAGCCCTTTGGCCTCCATGCCGATATCGGCCATGATCGCCGGGTCGGCCCCGAACGCCTCGGCGAAATGCGCCTTCATGCGGCGCACGCCCCGTCCGACCACCGCCCCGAAGCCCTCGCCCCGCGCCATCTGGTGCACGATGTCGAGGGCGGCGGCGCGGTTGCCGAAATAGAGCTCAAGCCCGCCCGTGTGCTCCCGGGTGATCAGGCCGAGTTCGAAGCACTCCATGGCGAAGGCGAGCGCGGTGCCCACCGAAATCGTGTCCAGCCCGTAGGCGTCGCAGTAGAAGTTGAGCTCGATCACCGTGTGCGGGTCGAAGATCCCGAGATTCGACCCGCAGCCGGCGATGGTTTCGTACTCGGGCCCGTCGACGAAGACCTTCACGCCCGCGTATGGCCCGCTCAGCGGCACGAAGTCCCGGACCCCGTGGGAGCAGGCCACGGTGCAGCCCATCCAGCAGCCGTCGTAGCCGGGGTCGAAGAGGCGCCGGAAGACGGCCTGGCCGAGGTTCGCCGCCTCGCGGTGGCTGCCGAAGCGGAAGTTGTGGGTCGGCAGGAGGTCGTGGTCGTCCATGATGGTGACCAGGTGGGTGGTGCCGATCACGGCCATCTCGTTCTGTTTGGGGTCGAGCGCGACGATCTCGCGCGAATGCTGCTTGGCGACCGCCTTCAACCGCTCCCGGTCGGCCGGGCGGTTGGTGTCGATGGAGATCCCGGCGTCCCAGCGCGCTACCAGCGCCCGCAGCCCCTTGTCGGCGAAGACCGTCCCGACCCCCCCGCGGCCGGCCTGCTTGTAGCGGGCCCGCTTGCGTTTGGGGTCGTACCAGCTGAAGTTCAGGCAGCCGAAAAAGGTGTTCCCGGCCCCGGGGCCGGCCGAGACCACCGAGATGTCGCGGGGTTTGCCCTGGGCGAAATGGTCGGTCAGAGCCGCCGACAGGGCGTAGGCGTCCCCGGGAAGCCCCGCGGCGGAGAAGAGCTGCACCGTCTGGTCGATCCCGTCCACATAGAGGACGAGATCCTCCTGCGACTTGCCCTGGATCGCCAGGGCGTCGAAGCCTGAAAACTTGAGGTAGGGCCCGAAGTAGCCGCCCACGTTGGAGTCGATGACCGTGCCGGTCAGCGGCGAGAGGGTGGCGGCGATGCTCTTGCCGGACCCGGGATAGGCCGGGGTCCCGCCGAGCGGGCCGCTGGCGATGCAGAGGGCGTTTTCGGGGTCGTTCCAGCGCGTGGCCGGCGTCACGGCGTTCCAGAGCAGCCAGAGGTCGAAGCCTTTGCCGCCGATGAAGATATCCCTCATCAGGGGCGTGACCGGCCGGGTGCCGATCTCGAGCGCCGCGAGGTCCACATGCAGGGTCTGGTGGGCGTACCCCCGTTCGATCGCGGGACGCCGGTACGCGAAGCTCTTCTTGAGGGTGAGTTTATAGTCGGTCATGGCGTTCTCCTTCGGCCGCCCTGGGCGGGGGAAGTGTTTGGTGTCGGTGTCTGGTGTTTGGTGTTTCGTGTTTGGTGTTTGGTGATGCGGGGTGGCGGATGGGGCTGCTTTTTTTACCAAACACCAGCAACCCAACACCAAACACAAATCTTCCTTTTTACTTCAGCTTCTCCACCGCCCGGAACTCGCGGTAGGGGGAGAACTCCTTCAGGATGATCTCGTCGTCGGGGGTGGTCGTTTGCGTGGCGAGCCGCGCCACGAGCTCCCCCACCCCGGTGCCGAGCATCAACCCCTGGCCGCACATGCCCGTGGCGTGCAGGAGCCCCTCCACCTCGCGGTTCCGCCCCACGATCGGCGAGCCGTCCGGGGTCATGGGGTAGAGCCCGCGCCAGGTCCGCCGCACCCTCAGGTTTTTCAGGCGCGGCAGCAGTTGGACCAGCCGGGTGCAGACCTGGGGCAGGAAGACCGAGGTCTCGCGTTTGTCGGTCCCGACGATGGGGGGGTCGGGGGTGATGCAGAACACCACCTGCCCGTGCAGGTTCTGGTAGAAGTAGAAATTCTTCGATCCGGGCGCCGGCCGGATGTCCACCACCATGCACTGGAAAAAGGGCCGGGCCGGTTCGGTGATGGCGGCCTCGTGGCAGTCCGGCACCACCGGGATGCGGATGCCGGCGGTCCCGCAGAGGGGGTCCGAGAAGGGACCGGCCGCATCCACCACCAGCGGCGCCGCATACCGGCCGCGGTCGGTCGCGACCCCCCGGATCCGGCCCCCCTCGACCTGCAGCCGGCCGACATTCTCCTTGAACCGGAACGCGACCCCCAGGCGCACGGCCCGGCGGTAGTAGGCGTTGGCGACGAGCAAGGGGGAGATGGAGCCGTCCTCGGGTGCGAAGGTGCCGCCGAGAAGCCCCCGGCGGCTGATCCCGGGGACGATCGCGGCGATCGCCGGCGGGTCGAGGAAATCGATTCTGAGCCCGAAGGATTTCTGCAGCGGCAGCAGGCCGACCAGCAGCTCCGCGTCGGCCTGGCGGTACACGGGGTAGAGATAGCCGCCTTGCAGCCACTCGATCTCGTCCCCGTAGTCCTCCTTCCAGGTGGAGAAAATCTCGAGCGAGCGCCGGCAGGCGAGGATCTTGCCGGGGGCCGAGTGGGTCGCCCGCACCCCGCCGATGGCGTGCTTGTTCTCGCCCTGGCCGGGCGAGGGGTGCCGATCGATCACGAGGGTGCGCAACCCCGCGGCGCCCAGGGCCATGGCGGCCGGCATCCCGACCGACCCCGCACCGACCACGATGGCATCATAGAGATCACTCATGGGGCTCCTCCGTGATCCCGGCGAAGGCGCCGATCGGGACCTCCACGAAAAGGGGCCGGTCCACCCGGTCGGTGACCGTACCGAGATCGACCCCCTCCTCCGTGAACATGCGCCAGATCATCGGCCGGCAGGTCTTGGAGCCGCAGGCCCCCATGCCGGCGCGCGTCAGGGCTTTGAGCTGGTTCAGGTCCCGCACCCCGGCGCGGATGGCGGCGCGGATCTCGCCCGCGGTGATCCGCTCGCAGCGGCAGATGACGGCCTCATCCGGCGGGGGCGCCTTTTCGTAGACGGTCATGGGGTCGGCCGCAGGCTCCTGCACCCAGATCCCGACGGCCGCCTTGGCCACGGCCCGGTCCACCCGGATGTGGACCAGGAGGGTGCCGGGGTATTTTTTGCGGGTTTTCACCTTTTCGACCGGGTAATAGCCGAGGATGGCGCCCTCCACGTCCGTGACCGGGACCTTCTGCCCGACCGCCACCTTCTCGCGCCAGACCTCGTAGGGCAGGATGACGAGCGGGTGCCCGGGGTCCTTGCGGTAGTCGACCAGCGTGACCGCCAGCCCCGGACAGACGGCCACGCAGCTCGCACAGCCGGTGCACTCCGTGCCCTCGACAAAATAAGGCAGGCCCGTGATCGTATCGTTTTCGGTGCGGATGGCGTGCTGCGGGCAGACCGAGGTGCACGGATTGCAGGGCACCTCCTGGCGGCAGTGGAAGACCGGCAGCACCCCCTCTTCGCCCGCGGGCGGCTCGCGGTGCACCACCGGACCGGGTTTGGACTTGAGGACGGTCGCCTTTTCGTCCCACTCCGCGGGGATCTCCCCGGCATACACCGCGAGGGATTTGGCGATTTTCAACCCCTCGATCCTGCCTGTGAACATGGCGGCCGAGGCCTCGGCGATCTCCTGCGCGTCCCCGGCGTGGAAGACCTCGATCCCGAACTGCTTGGCTTTGAGATAGAACTCGTTCACCTCGGCGAGGCCGACGGCGATCAGGACCGTGTCGACAGTGAAGCACTTCTCCGTGCCGGGGATGACGTTCCAGCGGCTGTCGAGCGCGGCGATGGTGGCCGACTGCACGCGGTCCGTGCCGGAGGCGCAGACGATGGTGTGGCGCGCGAGGATGGGCACCCCGAGGCGCATCAGCTTGTCGGCGTGGACTTTGTAGCCGCCGACCTGGGGCAGGGCCTCGATCAGGGCAACCACCTCGATCCCGGCCTGGATCGCGTGGTAGCCGGCGATCAGGCCCACGTTGCCGCCGCCGACGATGAGGACGCGCTCGGAGGACTTGACGAGGTCGCGGTTGACGAGGGTCTGGAAGGCTCCGGCCCCGTAGACCCCCGGCAGGGTGTTGCCGGGAAAGGAGAGCATCTTCTCGCGCGCACCGGTGGCCACCATCAGCCGCTGCGGCCGGACGGCCACGTAGCGGCCCGCACGCACCAGGCCGATGATGCCGTCGGAGAACACCGCCACGGCGGTCGTGTTCAGCCAGACCTCCACCGAGGGGTGTTTGCGAATCTCCGCCGCCAGGATGTTTCCGATCTCGAAGCCGCGCGTCCCGGCATGGGAGTCCTCCACCGAGCCGAAGAACTTGTGAGTCTGGAGCACGAGCTTTCCGCCCAGCCGGTCCTTGTCGTCGACCAGGAGGGTCTTCACGCCCAGCCGGCCGAGCTCGATCGCAGCCGAGAGCCCCGCCGGGCCGCCGCCGATGACGAGGACCTCGACGGCGACGCAGGCCACCGGAGCGCTCCGCGGCTCCGCGTCCTCCGCGGGCAGCGGCGGCAGCCCCTTCACGCTGGCGACCCGCATGCCGGCCCTCAGGGGGGTCATGCAGGCCTTTACCGGCCGGCCGTCGGCCATCACCAGGCACTGGGAGCATTGGCCGTTGGCGCAGAAGATCCCCTGGGGGCTGCCGTCCTTCGGGTGGCGCCCGAAGATGTGGATGCCGTTGGCGATCAGGGCCGAGGAGATCATCTCGCCGTCGACCCCGGTAAGGGGCGCATCGTTCCAGGTGAAGCGCGCCTCCGGCGGCGCGGGAACTTCCAGTATGGGGTGGTGGGTGATTCGCATGGTTCGCCTTTCCATCAAAAACGCTCTCCGGCGGCCTGATCGATCGACGGGGAGTGCATGTCCGTGCCGGCCTCCGCCTGCCGGGCCCGCTCCTGCATGTAGGCGTTGAAGCGGTGAACATGCCGGCGGGAAAGCCGCCCGGCCGCATCGGCATCTCTTTCTTCGATCGCGTCGATGAGGCCGCAGAGATCCTCGACGTTTTCGCGCAGCTCGCGATCCTCCATCGACAGGAACCGCTCGTAGTAGCGATGGATGTTGTCGTGGATCGAGGCGAGAATGCTCTGGTAGATCGGGTTCTGGGTGGCGGCGGCGACGGCCAGGTGGATCTGCTTGTCGGTCTCCAGCAACTCCTCGCGCCGCTGCCGGCCGGCCGCCGCGCAGGAGCGGGCCACCTCGAGCAGTTCCCTCATCTTGCAGATATCGCCGGCCGTTCGCCGCTTCGCGGCCTGGGCGGCGATGTTGCCCTCAAGCCCCTCCCGGAACTCCGCCAGGTGCTGAAGTGAGACCTTCTGCGAGCGGATGAGCAGCCCCAGGCTCTCCGTCACCCGGCCGGTGTCCACCGCCCTGACCACCGAGCCGCCGCCGACCCCCAGGCGGATCTCGATCAGCCCCTTTTGCTCCAGGACCCTCAGGGCCTCGCGCAGGGTCCCGCGGCTGATCCGGAACATCTCCTTGAGCTCGCGCTCGGAGGGCAGGATCTGGCCTGTCTCGAGCCGCCCGGCGAGGATGGCCTCTTCGATCTGGGCGACGACCTCCTGGAAGACCTTGGTCGGTTTGGCGGCTTGAAACATGGAAAGGTTTCCGTTTATTGTTATAATGGTCTAACCATTTCTATCCAATAAAATTCGACCTGTCAAGACCTTCAGGGCCGGCCGCAGATTTCGAGAAGGCCGGTTATTGGCCCTGGGCTTGACTATCGGGGTGCGAGCTCATAAAAGTTGCCTGCGGGGGCAGACCCCGCAAGGAGGGGCAAATGGGCATTCTGATCGACACGAGACTCTGTTTTCTGGGATGCGGCAACATGGGCGAGGCCCTGGTGAGCGGCCTGGTGCAATCCGGGTCGGCGCGGCCGGAGAACATCATCTGCACCGATATCCGGGAGGAGCGCCTGCAGGAGCTGAGCTCCCGCTACGGGGTGCGCACCACCGCCAATAACATCGAGGCCGCGCATCAGTCCCAGGTCGTCATCTATGCGGTCAAGCCGCAGCTCATGGCCGAGGTGCTGAAAGAGACCGCCGGCGAGCTCGACATGTCGAAGCTCGTCATCTCCATCGCGGCCGGGGTCCCGCTGCGGGCGATCGAATCCCTGCTGCAGAAAGAGCTGCGCCTGATCCGCGTCATGCCCAACATCGCCGCCTCGGTCAAGGAGTCCGCAACGGCGATCTCGGCCGGCAAACACGCGAAAAAGGAGGACATCGAGCTTGCCATGGCCATTTTCAACTCGGTGGGCCGGGCCGTCTTCCTGCGTGAAAACTACTTGATGGACGCCATCACGGGTCTGAGCGGCTCCGGCCCGGCCTATCTCTTCATTATTGTCGATGCCCTCGCCGATGCCGGGGTCAAGATGGGGCTATCCCGCAAGGACGCCCAGTTCCTCGCCGCCCAGACCGTCCTGGGCGCCGCCAAGATGCTCATGGAGACCGGCGAGCACCCCGGCCAATTGAAAGACCGCGTCACCTCGCCCGGCGGCACGGCCATCGCCGGCATCCACACCCTGGAGAAGGGCGGGCTGCGCACCACCCTCATCAACGCCGTCGAGGCCGCCACCCAGCGCTCCAAGGAGCTCGGCGAGATGATGATCAAGTACTTCGCCGAATCGAACAACCATTAGAAGCCGCCGGTCCTGACGCTCTCGGCATCCGATGGCATGCCTCCGGATTGATATGTAAAATAAAGAAAGATAGGAGGGAAGGATCGGAAGGCCTTCATGAAAACGCTGCAACGCCGCGGGAAAATCACCTGCGGCGTTAGGACCCAGGCGCTTTGCGTGTCAGCCTGAAATCGTAGATCCCCGGGGAAGACCCCTCGATCAGGGTTGCGCCGACCGTTTTCGCGTAATACTCCGCCGGGCCCACCCCGCCGATGATGGCGTAGGCGTAGCCGTTATTCCGCATCGCGTTCAGGCACAACAGCAGCAGCGCCAGCCCAACGCCCCTGCCCCTTGCATTTTCGGCGACACCGGTCGGGCCGAAGAAATTTCTCCTGGTGCAGTCGTAGCAGGCAAACCCGATCAGCGCGTCTTTTTCCAGTGCGATATAGCAGGAGGGTGGGTTTGCGGCGAAGGCTGTTTCAGATTCCAATGCCCAGGCGCTGCTGAAAGTGCTGCCCACCCACTGCAACAGAATGGATTTCTCCCATGAATTCGGGCGGCGGGTCTCGATTCCGACCCCTTTGGTCCTGCAAAGCGGTTCATCCAGGTCGGGCAGGTCATAGAGTTTGACTAGCATGTCCGGCATGACGCGGTGCCCCCTGGAGCCGACACAACGTGGTGAAATGCACCTTATACGTGCATGGGGTTGGCCGCCCGTTCCCAGGTCATGGCGCGTTGATGGGGCGAGTGGCCCGGTTGCGGTAGGATGCGCAGCGTGTCATATGTCTTGCCGAGTAATCTACCATTTCAGGGTAGCGGCGTCAATTCAGTTGACAATTCATGCGCGCAGGCCCGTCGATCCTACAGGATGGATCTTGCAATGATTCTTGCAGCCCCGAACCCTTGCTGCATCGACATGGGAATTTTCAAGCCTTCGTCGCAAATGCGCTTGGAATAGTCTCGCGGTGCGGTCCGCTTCTTTCCGGCAACACCCGCTGCTGTCGTTTGCCACCCGGCTCAGGGGATGTTATAGTTGATGACTTTGTATAACTGTTTAAGAGCTCATCCTATTGAACCTATGCAATTTTTCATTACCCAGAGGCGTGACGAATGAAGACCTGGGGGGTGCTGGTGCTCCTGCTGGTCCTGTCGGCCGGCGGGGCCGCAAGCGGCCTTGCCGCAGCCGACAAGATCGAATGGCATTCGTATGAGGCCGGTATGGCGCGCAGCAAGGCGGAGACGAAGAAGGTCTTTCTCCACTTCTACGCCGACTGGTGCACTTTCTGCGTCGAGATGGATCGCAAGACCTTCAAGGACCCGGCCGTGATTGCGACCCTCAACCGCAGCTTCATACCGATTCGGGTCGATTCCGACCGCAACAAGGAGATCGCCGCCCTCTTTCGGGTCAAGGGGCTGCCGGACTCCTGGTTCATGGACGAGGCCGGTGCTCCTATCGGCCATCGGCCGGGGTTCATCCCTCCGGAGCAATTTCTGGCCTTGTTGAAAGTGATCATGGCCGGATCGAACGCAAAGTAAAGGCCGGGAGAACGGACGGACTCTCTATAGCGATGGCCGGCGCAGGTTCCGGGAAATTCGCCGGCGGAAGATGCGGACCAGGGTGGTCAGAATGAGCCCGGCGCTCGTGATCACGAGCAGGCGGGGCACCCAGGCGTAATCGCGATAGGCCTCCTCCCGGGCGACGGAGAGGCCGATCAGGCCGAAGAGCAGAATCGCGCTCAAGGCCGCAAAGGCCAAGGCGGCCCCGACCGCGGGATGCAGCCGGTAGATGAGGGACTTGCGCGAAGGCGTCAGCTGGCTGGTGGAAGGCGGCATCGTTCAACCTATCTGAAGAGTATCGTGGTGGTGTCCGGAATGCAAGCCATCGGCGCCCGCAGCGCCTCGGTGCACTGCCGCGGCAGAGCGATCATCCTGGTGCTGCTGCTGATCGCGGCCGTCGGGTCGGCCGCAGGATGTGCCATGCCCGTACGTACCGACACGCCGCCGGAAACTCCCCCTCCCGGAACCATCGTCGACGGCCGCACGGGGGCGGCGGTCGGTTTCGAGGCCATGCTCCGCGATGCGCGCTCCGCCCGGGTCCTCTTCATCGGCGAGCAGCACACCTCCGCCGCCCACCATGCCGTTCAGCTGAAGGTGATCGAGGCGCTCCACCGCGACGGGGCCTCGATCGCGCTCGGCCTGGAGATGTTCGACCGCTCCTACCAGCCGGTGCTCGCCCTTTGGTCGGCCGGCGGACTCGGCGAGGAGGACTTTTTGCGCCGCACGCACTGGTATGCGAACTGGCGCTTCGACTACGGGCTCTATCGCGATATCCTCGACTTCGCCCGCCGTGAACGCATCCCTGTATTCGGACTGAACCTGCCCTTTCACCTGCCGTCCAAGATCCGGGTGGGCGGCATCGAGCACATCCCGGAGCACGAAAAGCAATTTCTGCCGGGCGAGATCGACACCGGAAATGCCGCCCACCGCGAGTATGCCGAAAAAATATTCGCCCAGCACGGGTTCAAGAACACCCGCTTCGAGGATTTCTACCTGGCGCAGTGCGTCTGGGACGAGGCCATGGCGGAGGCGGCTGCGGCCGTAAGCGCCGATCTTCTGGTCATCCTGGCCGGAAACGGCCACATCCAATACCGGTATGGAATACCCGAGCGACTTCACCGGCGCAGCGGTCTGCCCTACCGGACCCTCTACCTTTCCACGGCCGGAGCCCCCATTGACCCGGCCATCGCCGACTTCATCTGGGTGACGGATTGAGACGGGCCCCTTCCATGGAGAGGGACGTGATTTCTTTTTTATAATTATTCCAATATAATAAGGCGAAATCCGCCAGCTCCATCCGAACAGGGGCCGGTATCACCACCCGCAGGGTCTTCCGGCCGCTCCCGCCGCCCACCTCCCGCCTTATCGGCCGGTTCCTTTTAGAATTTGCTGTAATCACTATATGTTGAATGATTTTCTTGACAGCCTCCCAGATATTGTGTATAAATAGCTTGTATCACCAAAACGGCCCTCGTCCGAACACCCTCGCCCGACATACGACCGATACCAACGAAAGGACCCTTCCGACATAGGCAAGGTCAATCCGGTGCTGCCGGGCGCGAGGTGGAACTCACCATGCTGAACTCATCAAGCTCCAGGAGACGGTCGCGTGTTCGAATCGATTGAAAAACGGGATGGGAGAGTCGTCGAGTTCGATTCATCCAAGATCACCGCGGCGATCGCCAAGGCCGGGGAGGCCACAGGCGAGTTCACCGAACGGGAGGCGAAGAAGCTCACCCTGCGGGTGCTGACCCTGGCCCACGAGCTGCGGCTGGGGCCGGTCCCCAAGGTGGAAGAGATCCAGGACATCGTCGAGCGGGTCCTGCTCGACTCCCCCTTCTACAAGACCGCCAAGGCCTACATCCTCTACCGCGAGCAGCACGCCCAGATCCGCAAGATCACGACCCGGGCCAACGTCGACCTCGTCAACCACTATATCGAGAAGCTCGACTGGAAGATCCGTGAAAACAGCAACATGAGCTACTCCCTGCAGGGGCTCAACAACTATATCTCCTCCGAGGTGACCTCCGAGTACTGGCTCAATTCGATCTATCCGCCCGAGATCCGGCAGGCGCACACCGAGGGGGATCTGCACATCCACGATTTGAACCTGCTCTCGGTCTACTGCGTGGGGTGGGACCTCATGGACCTGCTGCGCCAGGGGTTCAAGGGGGTGGAGGGCAAGGTGGAAAGCTCGCCCCCCATGCACCTGCGCAGCGCCCTGGGGCAGATCGTCAATTTCTTCTACACCCTCCAGGGCGAAGCCGCCGGGGCCCAGGCCATCTCCAACTTCGACACCCTCCTCGCCCCCTTCGTGCGCACCGACCGGCTGGCGTACAAGGAGGTCAAACAGGCCCTGCAGGAGTTCATCTTCAACATCAACATCCCCACGCGGGTAGGATTTCAAACGCCTTTTACAAATATCACACTCGACCTCACGGTGCCGGCCACCCTACGGGACCACCCGGTGGTGGTGGGCGGACGCGAGCACGCCGAGACCTATGCCGCGTTCCAGCCGGAAATGGACGCCATCAACCGGGCCTTCGCCGAGGTCATGATGGAGGGCGACGCCAAGGGGCGGGTCTTCAC
>JALOOS010000222.1 GCA_025454275.1 Desulfobacterales bacterium
GAGAATTCCGACGGCAAGGGGCGCCGGCAGGTGGCCATAGATCACCATGGTCGGAACCAGCCAGTAGAGGAGCGCGGCAAAGTGAACCAGGCCGAAGAGAAGCCCCCGGCGAAACCCCGCCCCCGGCGCGGCGCCGTTCAGCGTCCATAGAAGCGGCACCAGGGCCAGCCACGCCAGAGTGTCGGCGGACGCCTTGGGAAAGGCGGCCGTCAGCAAAAGGCCGCTCGCGCTCAGAGCGGCCCAGGTCTTGATCTCGCTTGACATCATGACGGACTCTTTTCTGAAGAAAAACCCCGCTTCGGGCGGGGTAGGGGGCGCCATCAGAATTCACGGCTATTTTAGGCTGAAAGCGTGGTCCCAGTCAACCGCCATAGTGGCTGGAATGGGTGTGCTCATGTTGTGTTTGCATCCGGCTTGACACACAACATCTATTACCTTAAGCTGTCCGCATATAGCGAGCGCAGTTACCGATTACAGGCGTGGGGTTCCATGAACGAGGTGCGGCAGATTTTCATCGAACGGCTGGTCAAGAAAGGCGCCGATCCATCCAGTCTTCCGGGAATACTCCGGGCGCTGTCCAAGATCCTTTCGGGCAACCCGGACATCGACCCGGCGGCGGCCAATGAAAAGCTGAGCTACCTGGGCTGGAAAGAGATCGAAGTGGACTACCATCTGCTCCAGCTGGCGTTGGCCTATTTCGAATCGGAGGACCCGCAGTCTCCGGAGCGTTTTTCCCAAAATGACAGCCGCCGCCAGGCCATGCGCCTCAGGGAGGTGAACACCACCCCGGAAACAGTGAGCGAATTCGACAACAGCTGATCCCCCTTTCGTTCGACCGGGGTCACAGCAGGCGTGTAGCGGCGATATACCCCGCCGCCGCCACCGTCCCGCTGAGCGAAACCCCCCAGACCATGTCCACGACAACGATCGCGAGCGGCCACTCCTTGAGCGTCGCCAGATTCGTCAAATCATAAGTGGCATAGGTGCAGAGGCCGTATAGGGATCCAAAAACGGCGGCACGCGCGAGCGAGGCCCGGTCGAGGGCGGGGTCGACGGCGAACACCAGTAATCCGGCCACGAAGATCGCGTAGAACACGAATGCCGCCGGCCATTTCACCTTGTCGGAAAAGAAACGGTCCAAGTGCCGGGTGTAGAAACCCCTGGCGACCCCTCCCAGCCAAGCCAGGTCCAGCGCCAGAAAGATCGCCAGCATGATCGCATAGAGCGGCACTATCAGCATCATGTCCATGGAGCCGTCCTTCCCGCCATTTCATTTTCCCCATTCTAAAGCGGTTTGCATGGCGATCAACCCCGAGCAGGAAAAGAGCCCCTCTTTTTCGGTTGACATGCGCAAGGTTCCGGGGCATACACGGCTGCTTCTTGCCGGGTGCCAACGCCGGGCGGAGCAATTGATCTCACGGGAGGAAGGCATGCCGCAAGCGATTGTCATCAAAATCGGTAAACTGGAGTTGAAGGGCGAGTTCAATGACACCCCCGCCGGCCGCGCGATGGGGGGCGCACTCCCCATCGATTGTCGCTGGTCGCGATGGGGTGATGAATACTACGGCACAACCACCCCGGCCTTCGGCAGCTATCCCGGACCGGCGACCGAGCAGATGGAGGTCGGGGATTTGGCCTACCATGGACCGAATGGATGGTTTTGCCTGTTTTTCGGCCCGACGCCGGTCAGCCGCAGCAACGAGCCCCGCGCCGCCGTGCCCGTCCAGAAGGTCGGTCGGGTCAGCGGAGACTGGGCCTCCGTAAAAGCTCTCGGCGACACCGTCGCCGCCAGAATCGAGCCGGCGGAGTGAGCTGTGTTCAATCTGCCCCGGGCGGCGGCGGCATCCGCTGCAGGGGGCTGCACACGATCCTGCATTCCGTTTTTCGTCAGGGTGCCGAAAGCGACAAGCCAGCCGCTCCTCATCGTTTGTATGTAAACCCGATGCTCAGACGGAACGTCTAAGAGGTCGAACAGTCACCAATCCTTTCCGGCGCTTTTCGGAAACGAGGTTCGTTTCCCGTTGCGGCACGATCGGGCGGCGGTGATATAATCGGGTTTTGTGAAACCGAGCGTGTGCCACAAAAACGGATATGAGCGCTCTCCCTTGCGCGCCGAGGATCCTGGCGGTTTTGTGAGTGCTGCCCATCTCAAGCCGGAAAGGGGGCCCGTTGCGGAGGCCCGTCCGGCCCTCTCTGCGACGGAAGAGACGGACGCTCCGGACGAGCGCGATCTGGTGCGCCGCGCTCAACACGGTGAACTGCCGGCGATCGAAGCGCTCATCGGCCGCTACCAGAAGAAGGTGTACGGCATCGCCTATCAGTTCTGCGGTCAGGACAGGGCCGAGGCTCAGGATATGGCCCAGGAGGCCTTGCTGCATGTTTTCAAGAACATCAAACGCTTCGAAGGCCGCTCCCGGTTTTCGACTTGGCTCCACCGGGTGGCCGTCAACGCTTGCCTGGACCTTCGCCGCCGGCGACGCCGTTGGACCGAGTTGATTTTCCCATGGCGCTCCACGCCAGGTGACAATCGGCCGCCGCCGGACCCCATGGAGAGCATCCCGGCCCCGCCCGAAAGCGGGGATCCGTTGGCCCAGGTCACCGGCAACGAGCTCAAGCGGGATCTGGCCTCAGCCCTCGAAGCGCTCTCGGCGCAGCAGCGCATCGTTTTTCAATTGAAAGTGTTTCAGGACCTGAGCGTTGCGGAGATCGCAGAGATAACGGGCCTGGCCGCGGGAACCGTGAAATCCCATCTCTTTCGTGCCACCCATTCCGTGCGAGCTAGGCTGCGAAGTTGGGTCGAGCCCTAGCGTGGAAAGGAGAGCGGCCATGCAGCAGGCATGCCGAATACATCTCGAGACGCTGATCCTGGATGCCACGGGCGCATTGAACGACGATGGTCTCAGGCGGCAGTGGGAAACCCACCTCGAGGCGTGCTCCGCCTGTCGGGCGGAAAGGGGGCGGCTGATCCGCCTGCTCGGAAAGATGCGGGACACCGCCGCCCCGGCGGAACTCTCCGGGGCCGAGGCCCACCGGATGGCCATGGGTGTGTTGCGGAAGCTGCGCCAGCCGACCGAGCGCCGGATGGGCGGTTGGCGGCCGTGGTTGGCTCCGGCCGCTGCCGGGCTGGTATTGCTCGTGGCCGCCTCCGGCTATTACTTCCAGGATCACTTTTCGGGCAAAGAGAAGATGGCCGATCTGCGTATCGAAGATCAGGTGCCGTTGCAGGATGTTGAAGTGATCCGGCAGCTTGATTTTTTGAGAAACTGGGATACGATTGAAAAACTGGTGCACGCCGTCGATGTCGAGCCCGCCTCCGGCGGTGCGCCGAAGGAAGAGGATCCAGGCCAGGCCCACGGGGCGCGATCCACCCGCCATGCGTACGAACGTGCATGATAACCGCCGCCTGTCATGGCGCTGTTTGCGGCGGCCGGCGGCGGCCTTGGCGCTCGTGCTGGCGCTGAGTGCGGCGGCGCCGGCAGCCTCTCTGCCGCCGCGTTCAGCCCCGACTTTGGCTCTCGCCGGTGGGATCCTGCATAAAGAGCTCCCGAACGATGCCGCCGGCCGGTTTTTCCCGGCGAGCGCGGCTCAGGGCCCATCGCCCGAAGACCGGCGTCGGATGCAGCGCCAATACCAGGAATGGCAGGCCCTGCCGCCCGAGCAGAAAGATGCCTTGCGCCGGCGCATGGATGAACTGAAGCGCATGCCGCCGCAGGATCGGGACCGCTATCAGCAGCGCTACCGGCAATGGGAGCAACTCCCGCCCGATGAGCGCCGCCGCATCGAAA
>JALOOS010000223.1 GCA_025454275.1 Desulfobacterales bacterium
GCAGACCACCACCATGTAAGAGTATTCGGCCAGGAAGAAGATGCCGAAGCCCATGCCGGAGTATTCGGTGTGGAAGCCGGCGGTCAGTTCGCTTTCGGCCTCGGGCAGGTCGAAGGGCGCGCGGTTGGTTTCGGCCACGGCCGAAATGAAGAAAATGGCGAAGGCCAGCGGCTGGACGAAGACGTTCCAGGACAGCAGGCCTTTCGCCTGGGTGGCGGCGATGGCCGACAGGTCGAGGGAACCCACCTGAAAGGCCACCGCCAGCACCGCGAGCAGCAGCGGGATCTCGTAGGCCACCGACTGGGCGACGGCCCGGGCGGCGCCGAGCAGGCTGTACTTGCTGTTCGACCCCCAGCCGGCCAGACAGAGCGCGAGCGTGTTGAGGCCCGAGAACGCCAGGATGAGCAGCAGCCCCAGGTTGACGTCCATGCCCGTCAGCAGCGGGCTGAACGGGATGGGCAGAAAGCAGACCACCACCGGCGCCAGCGAGACCAGGGGCGCGAGCCAGAACAGCAGGCGGTCGGCGCCCATCGGGGCGACCAGCTGCTTGCTCATCAGCTTGCCGGCGTCGGCGAAGGGCTGCAGCAGCCCGTGGGGGCCGACCTCGTAGGGACCCGGCCGCCGCTGGATGAAGCCGGCCACCTTGCGTTCGGCGTACAGCAGCACCAGGCCGTTCACGCCCAGAAAGGCCAGGATGGCGGCGAGCGCGAGGACCATCTGCGCGAGGGGGTGGGTCAGCAGTGCCGTCAGCTCGGCCATCATCGGTCGATCTCCGGTATCACCAGGTCCAGGCTGCCCAGGATGGACACGGCGTCGGCCAGGAGCGTGCCCTGGGCGAGCTCCGCGAAGAGGCTCAGGTTGGAAAAGCCGGGCGCGCGCAGCTTGACCCGGTAGGGCGTCGGCCCCCCGTCGCTCAGCAGGTACACCCCGATCTTGCCGCGCGCGCCTTCCACGGCGAAGTAGACCTCGCCCTTCGGCGGGAGGAAGCGCTCGGGCAGGTCGGGGGCGATGTGCGCACCGTCCGGCAGCGCCTCCAGGGCCTGTTCGATGATGCGCAGGCACTGGTTCATCTCCTCCATGCGCACCTCGTAGCGGTCCATGGCGTCGCCGTTCCGGCCGGTGGGGACCGTGAAGTCCAGGCGGTCGTAGACCGAGTAGGGCTCGGCGCGGCGCACGTCGTAGGCCACCCCGGAGCCGCGCAGCACCGGCCCGGTGGCGCCGTAGCGCCGGGCCGTCTCCGGGCTCAGCACGCCGATCTCCTCGCAGCGGCCGCGCAGGATCATGTTGTCGGTCACCAGGCCGCGGTACATGGGCAGGCGCTTCCTGAAATCGGCGACGAACTCGTGCGTGCCCCGGATGAACTCGTCGCCCAGGTCCGCCGAGACCCCGCCGAAGCGGTAGTAGCAGTAGGTCAGCCGCGAGCCGGTCACCATCTGCAGGAGGTCCATGATGCGTTCGCGGTCGGCGAAGGCGTAGACGATGGGGGTGAAGGCGCCCAGGTCGAGCAGGTAGGCCCCCCACCAGAGCAGGTGCGAGTTGATCCGGTTCAGCTCGCAGGTGATCACCCGGATGTATTCGGCGCGCGGGGGGACCGCGAGGCCCATCAGTTTTTCCACCGCGCCCACGTAGGCCCAGTTCCAGGCGAGGGCGTGCAGGTAGTCCACCCGGCCCATGTTGGGCAGGTACTGCACCCAGCTCTTCACCTCGCCCATCTTCTCGTGCATGCGGTGGATGTAGCCCAGGACCGGCTCGGCGCGGCGGATGTACTCGCCGTCCAGCTCGACGATCACCCGCAGCACGCCGTGGGTGGCGGGGTGCTGCGGCCCCATGTTGAGGATCAGCGTGTCGCCCTCTTCCTCGATGCGGGGGCCGAACGGGGCCGTGTAGAAATCCCCCGTCAGCCGTGCGTTCGCGTCCTGGGACATGGCGTCAGCTCTCTTCGCCCGCATCGCGGGGTTCGACCGCATGCTGTTCGAAATGCCGCTCGGCCAGGCGGCGGGCCAGGTTGCGCCGCGAACAGGCCGGGCAGACGCTGGCGTTGAACGGGGGGACGCCGCTCTCGCCGGCGCGCTCGAGCACCGGGACGAGGTCGATCACGGGTCCGAAGCGGGCGCCGCAGCTCGTGCAGCGGCGCAGGGGGACGCGCGAGGCCTCCTTGCCCCTCACGATCACCCGGCGCTCGCCGTCGACGTCCTCGAAGCGGATGGCGTTGACGGGACAGATCTGCACGCAGGCGGTGCAGGCGATGCAGGTCGGCGAGAGCCGGCCGAAGGAGGTGTCCACCCGGATCTCGACCCCGCGGCCGCAGAGGGCGAGCACGTTGCCGCCCACGCGCTCGCAGACCCGTGCGCACAGCCCGCACATGATGCACTGGCGGTCTTCGGCCGGAAAGCGGTTCAGGTCCGCGCCGTAGCGTTCGGCCAGTTCCCTGAGGGTTTCGGAGCCCGGGCAGCGCGAGGCGAGCAGTTCGATCAGCACCTTGCGGTTCTGCCGCAGCAGGGGAGTGTCGGTGTGGATTTCGGCGTCGCTGCGCAGCGGGTAGTTGCAGGCGGTCACCAGGCGCGAACGGCGGCCTTCGGCCAGCTCCACGGTGCACACCCGGCACATGGCCGCCGGCTCAAGGGCCGGGACGTGGCAGAGCGTCGGGATGTAGACGCCGTTGCGGCGGGCCACCTCCACGATGGTCTGGCCGCGCTCGGCGGCCACCTCTTTTCCGTCCATGACGATCTTCATGCGTAGCGTCCCCCGGGCTCACACCCGCCGCGCGGGGCGGCCGGTCACTTGATCCTGATGCTGTCGAACTTGCAGCTGCGGTAGCATTCCATGCATTTGATGCACAGCTCCTGGTGGATGGTGTGCGGCTTCTTCTTCTCGCCCTCGACGGCCGCGGCCGGGCAGCGCTTGCGGCAGAGGCCGCAGCCCGTGCATGTTTCGGGGTCGATCTCGTAGTAGAAAAGCGGCTTGCAGACGCCGGCCGGGCATTTCTTGTCGTGGATGTGGGCGTCGTACTCCTCGCGGAAGTACTTGATGGTGGACAGGACCGGGTTGGCGGCCGAGGTCCCCAGGCCGCAGAGGGAGAAGCTGTTGGTGAAGGTCCCGATCTCCTCGAGCATCTCGATGTCACCCTCGCGGCCCTCGCCCACGGTGATCCGGGTGAGGGTCTCCTTCATGCGCGTCAGCCCCTCCCGGCAGGGCGTGCACTGGCCGCAGGACTCCTCCACCAGGAAATTGATGAAGTAGCGCGAGACCTCCACCATGCAGGTGTTCTCGTCCATCACGATCATGCCGCCCGAGCCCATCATGGAGCCGATCTCGGCGAGCTTGCCGAAGCCCACGTTGATGTCCAGGAACTTGCTCGGGATGGGGATGCAGCCGCCGGAGGGCCCGCCGGTCTGGACCGCCTTCAGCTCCTTCTTGTTGGGAATCCCGCCGCCGATGCCGTAGACGATCTCGCGCAGCGAGGTGCCCATCGGCACTTCCACCAGGCCCACGTTGTGAACGTTGCCGGTGAGCGAGAACACCTTGGTGCCGGCGGAGCGCTCGGTGCCGTAGGAGGTGTACCACGGGCCGCCGCGCAGGATGATCGCGGGCACGTTGGCGTAGGTCTCGACGTTGTTCAGGTTGGACGGGCTGTCGCGGAAGCCCTTCTCGGTGGAGCGGATGTACTTCGCCCGCGGCCGGCCGACCTTGCCCTCCAGCGAGGACATCAGCGCGGAGGATTCGCCGCAGACAAAGGCGCCCGCGCCGGTGGAGATGGAGGTCCGGAAGCTGAA
>JALOOS010000224.1 GCA_025454275.1 Desulfobacterales bacterium
GCCGTTTTCGCGCGTATCCCGCATAAAGTCAACCATGTCGGCGCAAGGCGGGCAGCTCCCCCTGCCCCGAAGCCCCTCCCGCCGGGTGAGGGGGAACGGCGGCTGCCGTTGCTTTTGAGCACCGGGCCTTTCGCGACCATGGTTCATGCGCCGGAGAAAGTTGACAAGAAAGGTTTGATTTTTTATAGAGCGATGTTCATCAGTGATAACCATTCAGGAGCAACGGCATGATCCACGTCCATGACCTGACCAAGCACTACGGCGATCTCTGCGCGGTGGACCGCATCAGCCTGCAGACCCGGCAGGGGGAGATCCTGGGCCTCCTGGGACCCAACGGCGCCGGCCCCGAGCGCCGGCACGATCCGCGTCAAGGATCTGCGGATCGACGAACACCCGCTGGAGATCAAGTCCATGCTGGGCTACCTGCCCGAGTCCGCGCCCTTGTACCACGACATGCTCGTCTTCGACTACCTTCACTTCGTAGCGGCGATCCGGGGGGTGGAACCGGCCCGGCGTCTTGAGCGGATCCGTTCGCTCGCAGAGCTCTGCGGCATCACCGAGGTGATGCATCAGAGCATCGGGTCGCTCTCCAAGGGCTACAAACAGCGGGTGGGGCTGGCCCACGCCATGATGACCGACCCCGAGGTCCTGATTCTGGACGAGCCCACCTCGGGGCTCGACCCCAACCAGATCGTCGAGATCCGCCAAATCATCAAGCGCATCGGCCGCGAGAAAACCGTCATCTTCTCCACCCACATTCTGAGCGAGGCCGAGGCGACCTGCGACCGGGTGGCCATCATCCACCGCGGGCGGATCGTGGCCGACAGCACCACGGCCGAACTGAAGGAGCGCCTGGGGGGCCGCAGCCGTATCCGGATCAGCCTCGATCAGGCGGATCCGGACGCCGTGGCCCATGAGCTCGGAACGGTCCCGGGGGTCGCACGCCTGGAGCGGCTCGAGCACGATGGGCCGATGGTCCGCATCGGAATCGACTGCCTGCCGGCGGCCGATCCGCGCCCGGAGCTCTACCGCCGCATCAAGCAGACCGGCTGGGTGCTGCTCGACTTCCACCTGGAAACCCAGAGCCTCGAGGCGGTTTTCCGCGAACTGACCAAGGAGACATGACATGCGCCGGGCCCTTCACATCTGCCGCCGGGAACTTCAGACCTATTTCCTGTCGCCCATCGCCTACATCGTCATCGCGGTTTTTCTCCTGGTGACCGGCTGGTTTTTCTTCTCCACCTTCTTCCTGTTCAACCAGGCGAGCCTGCGCTCCTTCTTCGGGCTGCTGCCGATCGTCTTCGCCTTCGTCGTGCCGGCCCTCACCATGCGCCTGCTGGCGGAGGAGTTCCACATCGGCTCCTACGAGACCCTGCTGACACTTCCGCTCGGCTTCCGCGACGTGATTCTCGGCAAGTTCCTCGCCGGCGTGGCCTTCATCGCGGCCATGCTCGTGCCGACCCTCGCCTACCCCATCACCGTTGCGCAGCTCGGCACCCTGGATTGGGGCCCCGTGGTCGGCGGCTACCTCGGCGCCCTGCTGCTGGGGGCGGCCTTCTGCGCCGTCGGCCTTTTCGCCTCCAGCCTGACCCGCAACCAGATCATCGCCTTCATCGTCGGCATGGCGATCTGCTTCAGCCTGACACTGATCGACAAGATGCTGTTTTTCATGCCCCGGGCCCTGCTGCCCGTATTGAACTTCCTGGCCGCCGACGTTCACTTCCGCAACATCGCCAAGGGGATCATCGACACCCGGGACCTCATCTATTTCGCCAGCCTGTGCTTCGTCGGCCTCTACGCCACCCACCGGGTGCTCAAGGCCCGCCAGTGAAGGAGCTCACGAATATGCCCCGACCCAGCCGCACCGCCGACCTGCTCAAGGTGGCCCTTTATGCCGTCGCCGTGGTGCTGGTCAACATGGCGGCGATGACCCTCTTCGCCCGCATCGACCTGACCCGGGACCAGGCCCTCTCCCTCTCCGAAGAGAGCCGCCGCGTGACGGCCACCCTCTCGGAGCCGCTCACGATCGAGGTCTTTTTCAGCCGCAACCTGCCCCCGCCCTACAACGCCGTCGAGCAGGCCCTGCGCGACCTCCTGGAAGAGTACGCCCAGCACAATCCGCGCTTCTTCAACTACCGTTTCCGGGAGGTCAGCGCCGAGGACGGGGAGATGAATGCCCAGGCGCGCGAGAACCAGAAGCTTGCCGCCTCCTTCGGGATCCACCCGGTCCAGATCCAGGCCATCGAAAAAGACGAGGTCAAATTCCAGCGGGCCTACATGAGCCTGGTCATCATTCACGGGGACCTGATCGAACAGGTCGCCAACATCACCGCCGTCGACGGTCTCGAGTACCGCCTCACCACCGCCATGCGCAAGATGAACCACAAGATCAGCGCCTTGATGCGGCTGGCGGAAAAAGTCCAGGTCCGCCTGGTCATCTCCTCCGCGCTGAAGAGCGTGGCCCCGTTCATGGGGCTGAAAGGCCTGGCGGATCTGCCCGCCGAAGTCGAGGCGGCGGTCAAGGCCCTGAACGCGAGGAGCTACGGCAAGCTCGCCTTCAGCTTCATCGACCCGCCCGACGACGAAAACCTCGAGGCGCTCTCCCGATCCGAAAACCTCCTCCTGCTCAGCTGGCCGGCGTCGAACGACGGGCGGCTCAAGGCCGGGCGGGGGGTCATCGGACTGGTGGTCGAGCACCAGGGGCGGAAGGTGACCCTGCCCCTCATCGACGTCGTGCGCCTGCCGATCCTGGGCACCCAGTACAAGTTGATCGCCGGGGAGAACTTGAGCCGCATGATCAACGACACCGTCGAGAGCCTGATCGAGATTCACGACGGACTGGGAATTCTCGCCGGCCGCCGCGCGGCGCCGGTCATGGGCGGCGCCCCCGCCGGCCCCCCCCAGGACGACCCGCAGGCCTTCAGCAACCTCAGGGAGCAGCTGGCGCTGAGCTACTCGCTGAAGAGCGTGAACATCACCGAAGGGCCCATCCCGGAGGGGATCCGCGCGCTTATCATCGTCAGCCCCCGGGAGCCCTTCTCCGAGCATGAGCTCTACCGGATCGACCAGTTCCTGATGCAGGGGGGCAGCCTCGCTCTCTTCCTGGACGCCTTCGAGGAGCTGCCCATGGCCGCCCCGGGGATGGCCATGGGGCAGAGCCCCGCCTTCACACCGGTCGAGACCGGCCTGGAGAAGATGCTCGCCCACTACGGGGTGGAGATCCGCCCCTCCATCGTGTTGGATGAAAATGCCTACCGCCAGCAGATGCCGCCCCAGATGGGCGGCGGGGAGCGGCCGATTTACTACGCGCCGATCATCAAGCGCGAATTCATGAACCAGGAGCTCCCCTTCATGCGCAACATCAAGGGGCTGGTGGCGGTCAAGATCTCGCCGCTCGAGGCCGCCCCCGAAGCCGGCCGGCACCCCTCGGTCCGGTTTCACCGGCTCTTCGCCTCCTCCGAGCGCTCATGGGAAATGAAGGAGCGCATCACGCTCGACCCCATGTTCCTGAGGCCGCCCTCCAACAAGGAGGAGTTCTTCAGCCGGCCGCTCGCCTATCTCCTGGAGGGGGAATTCCCGAGCTACTTCGCCGGCAAGCCCCTGCCCGTCAAGGAAGCCGAGGCCCCGGCCGAAGGGTCCCCGGCGGCGGAGACCCCCGGGGGTCCGGCGGCGATCGACCTTTCGCGGGTCGAGCACAGCGGGCAGTTCATCGCCCAGGGCAAAAAAGGCAAGATCCTCGTCCTCGCCTCCGCGGAGATGCTCAAGAACACCGTCATCGACGAGACCGGCCGGGGGCCCAACACGGTCTTCATTCTGAACGCCATCGACACCCTGAACGGCCGGGAGGCGGTGGCCGTCATGCGGGGCAAGGAGCAGTCCTTCAACCCGCTCGCCGACACCACGGCCGGGCAGCGGACCCTTGTCAAATTCTTCAATATCGCCGGACTGCCGCTCCTGGTGACCCT
>JALOOS010000225.1 GCA_025454275.1 Desulfobacterales bacterium
GGCCCGGGTCAGCTTGTCGACGTACTCGTCGAACTGCTTGTTCGAATAAAAGACCCGGTTGTTGCCCTTCGGCACCCACTGCTCGGTGTGGTAGAGGGGGTAGAGGATCCAGCGCGCCTCGGCTGAGGAGGGGGCCCAGCCGAGCAGGAAGATCTCAACATCGGCCTGGTCCACCGGCTTGCGGGTGGCGGCGAGATAGGCGGCCCACTCCATGGTGTCGAGGCTCACCTCAATGCCGGCCCGCTTCCACTGCTGCTGGAGGGCCTGGGCCATCTCGAAATCCTTCGGATAGCGGCCCATGGGGCTGATGAACTTGGCCTTGAGTCCGTTCGGAAAGCCCGCCTCGGCGAGGAGCTTCTTGGCCTTCTCCGGGTCATGCGCGATCGGGGGCATGGGCACATAGCCGGTGGTGAGCGGGGCCACGATGTTGGCGGCGACCAGAGCCCGGCCCTGGTAGAGGTTCTTCACGATCGACTCCCGGTCGGTGGCGTGGTTGAAGGCCTGGCGCACCCGGACGTCGTCGAAGGGCTTCTTGGCGCAGTTGAAGCCGATGTAGAGCACCCGCAGGGTTTCGGTGGCGTCAAGCTGGATCTTGGGGTCCTTCTCCAGTCGCGGGATGTCCTCCGAGGGCAGGCGCACGGCCAGGTGGGCGTCGCCCGACTGGAGCATCATGACACGCGCGCTCTCCTCCTTGACCGTCTTGACGATGATCTTCTCGAGCTTCGGCTTCCCGCCCCAGTAAGCGTCGCTGCGGACGAGGGTGATGTGGTCCCCGTGCACCCACTCCCCGAATTTGAACGGGCCGGTGCCGACCGGCTTGCGGGCGATGTCCTTGCCCAGGGCCTTGTGGGCGGCGGGGCTGCCGATGCCCGAGGCGCTGTGGGCGATGTTGTTCAGCAGGAAGGCGAAGGGGGTCTTCATCTTGAACCGCACGGTGTGCTCATCCACCACCTCGGCCGCTTCCACCAGGGGCGCATAGAGACCGGCGCGCGAGGGCTTCTCCGGGCCGATCATGCGGTCGATGAAGTATTTGACCGCCTCGGCGTTGAAGGGGGTGCCGTCGTGGAACTTGACCCCCTTGCGCAGATAGAAGGTCCAGGACATCCCGTCCTTGGCCTGCTCCCAGCGCTCGGCCAGCCCGGGCACGAGGTTCAGCTTGGCGTCGAACTTGACGAGGTTCTCGTACATCATGCGGTTGACGGCCTCCGAGGGGTTGCTCTCCGCGTTGGGCGGATCGAGGCTGTCGGGGTCGGCGCCGGCGGCATAGGTGACCGTCTGGGCCTGGACCATCCCCGGGCAGAGGGCAAGGAATGCCGCCATTGTCAGAAGAACGGTGAAGATCGGCCAGCGTTTCATGGGACTCCTCCTTTTCGGCTCTGGGGTTGCGCCGCCGGAGAGGGGGAAATCACCCTCCCGGGGGCAGGGTGGATCACCGGTAAAGCCCTACAGGAAGCAGTTCGTCCAGTCAAGCCGCAGCGGCCGAAGCAGCGCGCGGGCCGGCAGCGGCGAATGGGTCAGCGGATCGCGGTGTCGGAAGGGGCACAGGTCGCGGCCCGGGGCAGGGCGCGCAGGGCAAGCAGGGCCGCTGCCAGGTAGAGCAGGGCGGCTGCGCCGAACACCGCCCTCAGGCCCAGCCAGAGAGCGATCGACACCCCCACCATCGGCGCCAGGGTGCGGGCGCCGGAATTGATCGAGTTGTCCAGGCCGTAGACCGCCCCCTCCTCGCCGCAGGCGGTGTAGCGGGCAAGAAGGGCGCTCACCCCGGTCACGACCCCGCCGTGAGCGATTCCCGCAAACACCTGCAGCAGCAGAAAGGTCCAGCCGCTCGTCGCGAGGCTCTGCAGCAGAAAGGAGAGGAACCCCAGGAGCGATGCCAGGATGACGATCGGCCGGTGGCCGGTGCGGTCGCCCAGCCGGCCGAAGAAGACCGAGAAGAGGGCGGCCGAGGCCGAGGCCGCGCCGATCACGAGCCCGGTGAAAATGTTGACCCGGCCGGCGTCCAGGATCAGCTCCAGGGCGAAGAGGGGCAGGATGGGGACGAAGAGCATGCGCACGAGCGAATCGAGAAAGCGCAGGCTGTAGGTGGCGAGAACCCCGGCTGCCGTGAGGATCTGGCGCCAGCCCTGCCAGAAGCTGATCTTGCGCCCCTCCGCACCCGGGGCCGGCGGCGAGAACCGCTCCTCGACCCCGAAGAAGACGACGATCCCGGCCGCGGCCAGGAGAGCACCGGTGACGTAGAACGCCGCCCGGTAGCCGAAGGCGTCGGCCACGGCGCCGCCGATGACCGGCCCTAAACCCACCCCGAGCCCCATCCCGACTTGCAGCAACCCCATCGCATACCCGGTCTTCTCCCGGGGCACCTGGGAGGCCACGAGGGCGTTGGCCGCACCGATGGTACCGGTGATCAGGCCCTGGATCGTGCGCAGGAGCACCAACTCCTCCGCCGAGCGGACGAAGGCCATCAGCCCCAGGAGCAGTGCCCCCCCGAACATGGCCCGCTCCACCATGAGTTTCCGCCCCCAGCGGTCCGCCAGCGCCCCCCAGAACGGGGAGGCCACCATCATGCTGAACGCCTGGCAGGAGAAGACCAGCCCGGAAAGGAGATCGGTACCGAGCCCGGTCGTCGAACCCAGGGATTTCACGTAGAGCGGCAGAAAGGGGAAGATGCTCGAAAAACCGATCGAGGTGATCGCCTGGCAGAAGACCATGATGTAGAGCGTCCGCCGCCAGGAGCTCGCACCGCTCGCTTCGGCTCCGAGGGAGTTCATGGGCGGGAGGCTCCGTAAAAGGGCAGGGGGGTCAGAGGGCCGTGCGTCACGTGGCGCCGCGGGCCATCTCCCGGCAGGCCTGCGCAATGTGGCGCGGGCCGAAGCCGTGTTTTTCGAAAAAGTAGTCCTGATCCCCCACCTCGCCGAACCGGTCGGGGACGCCCAGGCGTTTCACCCGCACCGGGTGGTGCGCGCTCAGCACCTCGCAGACGGCGCCGCCCAGCCCGCCGATGATGCTCTGGTTCTCCACCGTGACGACCCTGCCCGTCTTACGGGCCGAGGCGATCAGGCGCTCCCGGTCGAAGGGTTTTACGGACGGATAGTGGAGGAGGTCGACCCCGAGCCCCTCCGCGGCCAGGGAGCGCGCCGCCTCTAAAGCGAAGCGGGTCATGAAGCCCGTGGCCACCAGGGTCACCTCGGCCCCTTCGGTCAGGCGCACCGCCTGCTCGGGGTCGAAGCGGCAGTCGGCCTCGAAGATTTTAGGCATCTTGAGCCGCACCAGCTGCAGGTAGGTCGGCTGCGGGTGATCCGCCATGTGGAACATCACCGCCCGCAGCTCGTTTGCGTCCGCCGGGCTGTAGACGTGCATGTTCGGCATGGCCCGCATGATGGCGAGATCCTGGAAGCACATGTGGGTGCCGCCGTTCGGGCCCTGGGTGATCCCGGGGGAGTTGCCCACGATCTTGACGTTGTTGTTGGCGTAGGCGACGCTGATCGTGATCTGGTCGTAGCAGCGGCGGGAGGCGAAGGCGGAGAAGGTCGCGCAGAAGGGGATCTTGCCCTCGCGGGCAAGCCCGGCGCCCACCCCGATCATGTTCGCCTCCTGCACCCCGCAGTTGATGAAATGCTCCGGGTGCTTGCCGGAAACCTCGGGGATGGTGGCATCGGCCTTGGCGAGATCGGCCTCCAGGCAGAAGACGTTCGGGTTGCGTTCGATCAGCTCGTTCAAGGTCCGCGCGTAGACGACGCGCATCTCCATTTCGGAATAACCCTCATTGCGTTTCAACGAAGGTGCATTCTTGTTTTATGGAAGCCCCCCGCGGCGGTCCCGGGATCATCGTGGCTGGAGCCTACTCCGCCGAAATACAGGCTTCGAAGGCCGGGAGCCACTCCCACAAAACCGACCAATGAGGATGGCGGCCGGCGCCATGAACTGCTTTTTAGTACGGCAGATCCAGTTTGCACTCCAGGCCGCACATGTAGCGGTCATACGTCGCCTGGTCGGGCACCTTGATGTTGTGGCAGTCGACCAGCCCCTCGGACTCGCGGTTGCCCTTGCCCTTGACGGTGTGGGCGATGATCATGGCCGGCTTGCCGGAGACCGCATCGGCGGCGGCAACGGCGGCACGGATGGAATCCCAATCGTGACCGTCCATTTCGAAGACCTCCCAGCCGAAG
>JALOOS010000020.1 GCA_025454275.1 Desulfobacterales bacterium
GGCGCCGCCCTCGCCGCGTTCGGGGTTTGCGAAGCGCAACAGTCCGGCGACATCCAGGATCAGCCCCACCCGGCCGTCGGGCATGATGGCGCCGCCGGAGATGCCGGGAATGTTCTTCATGGTCTCACCGAGGCTCTTGATGACCACCTGCTGGCGTCCCACCAGTTCGTCGATGACCAGTCCCGCCTGCCGCTCCTCGTCTTCCACCACGACCACGATGGCGGCATTCAGGTCGTTCTGGGCGCCCGCGATAGCGAAAATGCGCGCGATCCGGTAAAGCGGGATCAGCCGCCCCTGGAGGGTGAGCATCTCCCCCTGGTGCAGCACGGTCGTGATCTCCCGGCTCGAGGGCTTGACGGAGCGCACGATGGCGACGGTGGGGATGACATAGACCTCGCGGCCGACGCGGATCACCATGCCGTCGATGATGGCGAGGGTCAGCGGCAGGCTCATCCGGAACGTGCTCCCCCGCCCCTTCTCGGAGCGGATTTCGACCTGGCCGCGCAGGAGCTCGATGTTCTTCTTGACCACATCCATGCCCACCCCGCGCCCCGAGACGTCGGTGACGACCTGGGCGGTCGAAAACCCCGGTTCGAAGACGAGGTTGAACACCTCGCGGTCGCTCAGGCTGCGCTCGCCCCCCTCCCCGCCCGGGATGAGCAACCCGCGCTCCCGGGCCTTGGCGAGAATGACCTCCCGGTCGAGACCCTTGCCGTCGTCGCTGATCTCGACCACCACGCTGCCGGCCGAGTGGTAGGCGGCGATTTTCACCGTCCCCTGTTCGGGTTTTCCGGCGGCGCGCCGCTCTTCGGGGCTCTCGATCCCGTGGTCGACCGCGTTGCGCACCATGTGGACCAGGGGGTCGTTGATGATATCGACCAGGTTGCGGTCGATTTCGGTCTCCTCGCCTTCGGTGAGGAAGTTGACGCTCTTGCCCAGCTTGCGGCTGACATCCCGCGCCAGCCGGGCCATCTTGCTGAAGGTGGCCTTGAGCTCCACCATGCGCATGGACATGCTGATGTCCTGCAGCTCGCGCACGATCTTCGTCGTGTGCGCCACTTTCTTGGCGAGGGCGTGGTGATGACCGTCCGCCATGACCGCATCCTGGGCGACCATGGAGTGGGCGATCACCAGTTCGCCGACCATGTCGATCAGCCGGTCCAGGCGCTGGGTCCCGACGCGCACCGAGGCTTCGACCGCCGGCGCCCCGGCCCGCATCTGCTTCTGGGCCCGCAGCGCCTGCCCGACATCGGAGACGCTCGCCGCCCGGGATTTGACCAGGGCCACTCCGACCGGCTCGCCGGGGTGCTCGGCGACCGCGCTTTCCACCTGACGCCGGTCGACCTTGCCCTGGGCGACCAGGATATCACCCACCCGCGGGACCGCCTCCGAGGCCGCCTTCTCCGAAATGCCTGCCGCCTCCGGGTCCTTCAGCACATCGAGCAGCTCATTGTAATCCCTGGGTTTGAGCAGGGGGGCTCCTCCCAGCGCGCAGCGCACCCCGTTCACGAGCCCTTTGATCATGTCGAGGGCCCGCAGGCAGAGGTCGGCATATCCGCCGCTGTAGCGGACCTCGCCGTCGCGCACGCGGCTGAGCAGGGTCTCGGCGTGATGGCCTAAATCGGCGATCAGTCCGAGCTCCATGAAACCGGCGGTCCCCTTTACCGTATGAAAGGCCCTGAAGACCCGGCCCACCGCATCGCTGTCGTCCGGGTCGTGCTCGAGGGAGAGCAGGGCCTGCTCCGCGCTCTGGATGAGATCGGTACTTTCGGTGATGAATTCGGAAATGAGGTCCGGGTCCCCGTTGGCCGGCATGTAATCGACCCCGTCCTCGGGGTCTGAATCGGAAAGCGTGCACTCGGGCTCCGCAGCAGGCGCAGGAGGCGTCACACCGGCGTCGGCGGCCGCCATGGCCTCCTCCAGCCGGTTGCCGACCGCAGCGATCGCCGCAACCGGATCGGCGGCCTCCCCCCGGGCAACGGCGGCCGCAAGCTCGGCCGCCTCTTCCAGCAACCTGCCCCCCGGAGCCGTCTCATTGCCGGCATGCGCCAGCCGTTCCAACGTCGTCGCCAACCGCTGCCAGCCGGCGTGATCCCCCCGATCGAGCTGAACCAGAAACGCGGCGGCATCATCGAGCGAGAGCCCCTCCGCGGCCGGCTCCGGCTTCCCGCCGGCGAGCGCTGCGCGCAGCCGTTCATGGGCGGCGGCGATGGCCGGCCCGTCCGCCGGGGCGGCGGCGGTTTGAATGGCCGCAACCAGGGCGTCGACCACCGCCAGCATGTCGGCTGCCGGGGCGCAAGAGAGTTGCACCAGCCCTGCGGCGGCCGATTCCAGCAGCTCCCGAATCCCGGGCGGGCCATCCGGCAGCGATTTGAGAATCCGTTTCAGCGCGGTTGCAAGCCGCTTCCAACCCCGGCGGTCGCTCACCCCGATCCCGTCGATCTCCTCGACCAGTTGCAGCAGCTTTTCGCCCGCGCTTGGCTTAGGTTTCCCCATGTGTCGACCTCTGCGCTGCCTGCAGCCGGGGACCGGCCGCGGGCGTCATACCTCCCCGCGGATCAGCGCGCCGCTGATCCGGGCCGGAGGATAGGTGCCGCCGCCGTGATAAACGGGGGCCCCGGCCAGGAAGCCCTTGAGCAGCTGGTGGGCCCCCTGCAGCATGTCGATGGCCCCGCGGCACAGGGCCTCGCTGCGCACCTGGGCCTCCCGCAGCCGCTCCACCCACGCGCGCAGCGCGGCACCCGCCTGCCGCACACGGCTTGCCTCGTCCGCAGGCAGCCGGTCGGCCAGCGTCTCGAGCGTCAATGCGGCCCCCGGCACTTCGGCCTGGGCGGCCAGCCGGCCGAACAGCGCCGCCCGCCGGCGCTCCACGTCGGCGATCCGCTTTAAAATCGACTCTTTTTCGGCCGCGGCCGAGGCAAGCTCGGCAAGGCGCCCGCGCCGCAGCGCCTGGTGCTCGCGCCCCACCGCTTCCAGCAACTCCGCGCAGCCCCCGCAGAGCTCGCGCAGCAGACCTATCAATTCCTCGATCGATCGAAGCATAAGATCATCCTCATCGAGTGCAGCCCGCATCAGTTCATCTATCGGCCGGCCGCACCCAAACTTTAATCAGTAAAAACCCTTGTTGATGGAGCGGCGGTCGCGGGTGGAGCGGGCGTCGGCGGCGGGAGGGTCGGCACCAGGCGCCGTTTGGCCGGCGCTGCGCGGGCTCAACTGCTCGAGCAGCATGCCGGAGAGTCCCAGGCCGCCGCTCTCAGAAACGTGCTTGGCGGTCTCGGCGTCCATGAGGGAGGTGTAGATCTCCTCGGCCCGGCCCCCGTCGATCAGGCCCGACTTGACGACGCTCTTGCGCATCTCGGCCAGCAGCCGGTGAATGAAAAGCGCCTCCATCTCCCGGCAGGCCGTCTTCAGGCGGTTCTCCTCGCCGCCGGCTGCGAAAGGCTGCCGCCGGTGGATCCCCTGCGGGCGCTGTGCACCCGCGGCGGCCGGCGGCCGGGCGGGCGGCAGCGGGTGGACGGGGCCGGCCATCAGATGATCTCCAATTCGGCCTGCAGGGCGCCCGCCGCCTTCAGCGCCTGAAAGATCGAGATCAGGTCCCGGGGGGTGACCCCGAGCGCATTCAACGCTCGGACGACCTCGCCGATGCTGACCCCCTCCGGCATGACGTAAAGGGGCGCCCGCCCCTCCTGGACCATGGTCTGGGTCTCCGGGGTGACGACCGTCTCCCCGCCGCGCGAAAAGGGCAGCGGCTGGGAGACGTTGAAGCTCGTCCGGATCTGGACGCTCAGGTTGCCGTGGGCGATCGCCACCGTCGAGATCCGCACACTCTCCCCCATGATCACCGTCCCGGTCCGCTCGTTGATCACCACCCGCGAGACGCTGTCGGGGATCACGTTCACGCCTTCGATGGCAGCGATCAGGCGGGCCATATCCCCCAGGTAGGTCGGCGGGACGGCCACCTGGACCGTGCCCGAATCCTGAGCGCTGGCGGCGCCGGCGGAGAGGACCTCGTTGATGGCCTGGGCCATGCGGGTGGCGGTGGTGAAGTCGGGCCGGTGCAGCGACAGGCTCAATCTCTCCTTGTGGTTGAGATTGAAGGGAATCTCCCGTTCAACCAGCCCGCCCTGGGCGACGCGGCCGACCGTCGTGAAGTTCTTTTGGACCTTGTCGCCGGTATTGGCGCCGACCGTGAACCCGCCCGTGCTGATCGGTCCCTGGGCCACGGCATAGACCAGGCCGTCGGCCCCCTTGAGGGGGGTCATGAGCAGGGTGCCGCCCTGGAGGGACTTGGCATTGCCGAGGGAGTTGACCAGCACATCGAGCCGGCTCCCCTGCCGCGCAAACGGCGGCAGCTCTGCGGTCACGATCACGGCCGCCACGTTTTTGACCTCGATCTCCTCGGGCTTGACCGTCACCCCCATCTTTTCGAGCATCGAGGAGAGCGATTGGAGCATGAACTTGGCGTCGTCGCTGTCGCCGCTCCCCGCCAGGCCGACCACCAGGCCGTAGCCCACGAGCTGGTTGGCGCGCACGCCCCGGAAGGCGGCGAGATCCTTGATCCGCGCCGCCTGCAGCTCGGCGGCCGCACCTAAAAGCAGCAGGGCGAAAAATATAAAAATTGATATCGGCTTTCTGATGCAATACCAATTGGTTATATTAATCATGCTCATGTTTCCTCTAAACCGCGTCAAAACGGCCAGACCGTGTTCAGGAAGTTCGCCATCCAGCCCGGCCGCTGCCGGTCGTCGATGACTCCCGAGCCGCTGTAGGCGATTTTGGCGTCGGAAATGAAGCGCGAGGCGATGACGTTCTGGTCGCTGATGTCCCGCGGCCGGATGACCCCGGAGAGCACGATCACCTGGTTTTCGTGGTTGACCAGGATCTCCCGGGTGCCGACGATCCGCAGGTTGCCGTTCGCCAGGACATCGGTCACCCGGCAGGTGATGAAGGCCGAGAGGTCCCCGCTGCGGGAGGTGGTCCCATCGCCCTCGAACTCGCTCGTCATGCTGCCCTTGACCGAAGCTGCGCCGAAGGGATTGAGCTTGGGAGCATTGGTCGGCAGCCGCCTCAGCACGACGTCCTGCCACCAGTCTTCGATGCCGAAGGCGGCGTCGATCCCCGCGCTCAGGCTGGAGTCGCGCCCGGTCTTGGTGTTGGCCTTGTTGGTGGCCTTGGAGGACTCGCTGATCTCCACGGTGACGATGTCGCCCACGTTGCGCGCCTTGGTGTCCTGAAAGAGGCCGCTCAGGCCGTTCGCCGCCTGCCAGAGCGAGTTTTCCTGGTAGTCCGGGCGCTGGAGGCCGACCACCTCCCGTTCCACGGGCGGCGGGGCGGCCGGCACGGCGACAGGCGGGGCCGTCGCGCAGCCGCCGAGCCCCATGGCGAGACAGAGGGTCAAAAGAACGGTTCGCAGGGGATGGGAGGGTTCGGTCTTCATGGCGATTCTCCTACGCGAGCGGCGCGCGGCCGCTTAGAATTCGATCCGGACGGTCTGGGCGTCCACCACGAGGGCATGGATCACCCGGTTCGAGTCCAGGTTGACCACCGGTATCCGCTCGCCCACACAGCCTTTCTGCTTGACCTCGCCCGCGGCGCTGATCCGCAGGCCGGCGGTTTCGGCCACGATCCGCACGCGATCGCCGCGCTTCACGACCGGCGGCAGTTCGACCAAGTCCGGCCGCAAAACGGCGTTCGCATCCACGGCACGCCGCGTGCGCTTTCCGATAACGAGCTCCGGGTCGGCGATGTAGTCCGCCGGAAGCCCGGCCAGGTCGAGCTCGCGCAGCTCGAGATCGCCCGCCTCGATGGGCTTGAACCGCCCGAGCGGCCGAGTGCTCACGACCGCCTGAACCCGGGCCTCGACCACGGCCGTGAGGTTCACGCGCCGCTCGGCCTCGTCGTCCACCTTGAAAATGACCGCCAGCGGCACGCTGCCCGCGAGCGGGGTGTGGCGCGGGGCGGAGATCTCCCAGCTGATCCGGCCGCGCGGCAGGAGCAGGCTCTCCGCACCGCGGATCTCCCGGACCTGCGCCCGCTCGAGCCCCCGCTCGCGGAGCCGGTCGCCGATCCAGGCAGAGGCGATCGCCTCGATGCGTTCGCGATCGACCTCCACCGTGCCCCGGCTGATCCGCACCTCGCCGGGAACCTGCAGGTCGATCTCGGCCGGGTCGAATCCGGCCTGCTTCAGGCGCATCCGAATGAGAGCTTCGTCGAGCGTTCGGCTCTTGCCGGGCAGGGGCGAGCGGCCGAGGATCACCTCCCGGAGCGCGTGCACCTGCCGGGCGTCGTCTCCGTCGACCCGGGCGATGGCCCCGAGCAGGAGCTGGTCGCCGTCGATCTCCGCCCGGTCGAAGACGCGCACACTGGTCGGCCCGGCGCCCCATGCGGCGGCGGTGAGCAGCACGACCAGCCCCGCCGCCGCGAGGCTGAGCCCTTTCCCCATTGCGATCCGCACCCGACCTCTCATGGCCCCTACCGTTTCAGGTTGTTGGCGACCTGCAGCATGTCGTCGGAGGTCTGGACCACCTTGCTGTTGGTCTCATAGGCGCGCTGGGCGGTGATCATGTTGACCATCTCGTCCACCACGTTCACATTGGACATCTCCAGAAACCCCTGGGCGATCTGGCCGAAGTTGCCCTCCCCGGGGGTTCCGGTGAGGGCATCGCCCGATGCCTCGGTGGGCAGGAGCAGGTTCTTGCCGATGCTCTGCAGCCCGGCCGGGTTGACGAAGCGCGCCAGCTGAATGGAGCCGATCTCCCGTGGGGCGGCATCCCCGGCCTGGAGGACGCTGACGGTTCCGTCCATGCCGACCGTGATCGACACCGCGTCGGTGGGGACGCTGATCTGGGGGTCGAGCAGAAAACCGTCGGCGGTCACGATCCGGCCTTCGCGGTCGAGCTTGAAAGCGCCTGCACGGGTGTAGGCCGTCTCCCCGTTCGGCTGCGTCACCTGGAAGAACCCCTCGCCCTCGATGGCGAGGTCGAGCTGGTTCTTCGTGAGTTGGAGCTCGCCTTCGGTGAAATTCTTCGCGACCGACACCGGCCGCGTGCCGTGGCCGATCTGGATCCCGGTCGGCACCTCGGTGGACTCCGAGGAGGAGGCGCCCGGCGCCCGCAGCGTCTCGTAGAGCAGGTCCTGGAACTCGGCCCGGCTGCGTTTGAACCCGGTGGTGGTGACGTTGGCGAGGTTGTTGGCGATCACATCGATGTTCAGGCTCTGGGCCTGCATCCCGGATGCGGCCGCCCACATGCTTCGAATCATGGTTCACTCCCCTTGGTTATGAGGTTCTGCCGACCTCGGCGATGCTCTTGGCGTTGAGCTCATCGACGCTGCGGATCACCCGTTGATAGGACTCGTAGCCGCGCATGATTTCGATCATCTCGGTCAGCATCCGCACCGCTTCCACGTTGGCCATCTCCAGGTAGCCCTGGGCCACGCGGGCATCCTCGAGCGGGATGGGCTCGGCCCCCTCCGCTTTGAAGTAGCACCCGCCGACCTTGCTCAACCCGCCCGGATCCTCGCTCGCGAAGATCTGCAGGCGCCCCACCGCGCTCCCGTTCACGTGGACCGTGCCGTCCTCCCCGACCGTGATTTCGCGCGCCGTCCGATCCGCGCCCCCGCCTTCCACACGGATCTCCCCCCCGTCGCCCAGCACCGGCCACCCCTCCTGGGTGACGAGCTGACCCTCCGGGTCGAGGCTGAAGTTCCCCCGGCGGGTGTAGAGGGTGCCCTCCGGCGACTGGACGCTGAAAAACCCTTTGCCGCTCAGGCTCAGGTCGAGCGGGTTTCCGGTCCGGCGCTGGGGCCCGGGGGAAAAATCGGTGTGGCTGCGATACTCGACCCAGAAGGACTCGGCCGCGGCCGCCGCAAACGGCGGCTGCACCGGCACCGGCGTACCGGCGGCAGAGAGCATGTAGGCCTGGAAGGCCACCTGGTCGCGTTTGAAGCCGGCTGTGTTGATGTTGGCGAGATTGTTGGCAACCGTCTCAAGCCGCTTTTCGTAGGCGAGTGCAGCCGAGGCCGCCAGGTAGATGTCACCGCTCATTCGAACGCCTCCTGCCCGGGTCACCGCCCGGGCCTCCGATACCGCCGGGCGTGTCATGCGCACGATCAAGCAAAACCCATACCATTAAAAAATATATGTGGTTTCAACATATTCTTAGGGTTGATGGCCGGTTTGCGGGCAAAAATTGCCGCCCGCAACCCTTTGGGAAAGCGGCTGCAGCTTCAGGGCGAGTTCGACTTCACCGCGCGGCAGGTTCAGCCGCTCGGCGATCTGCCGGCAGCCAAGCCCCTCGCGGGCCAACCGCCGAACCCCGTCGTAACGCCCCCCGGCCGGAGGCACCGGGCCGCCTCCCAGCCGGAAGGGCGGCTCGTCCGGTGCACCGCGATGGCCGTCCGGGCGACCATCGACCGACGGGGGGAGCGCCGCCTGGAGCTGCGGCGCCGGGGCAGCCGCTGCGGCGGGCAGGGCCGGCCGGCGCCTCTCGCGCAGCCGCCGCACCACCCCACGCGCCAACAGACTCATGCAGAAAACCACGACCAACCCGTCACGGATCAGATCCCACGGCCAGGTTCCCATCGCAACCCTCCATTCAACCCACCCGATTCGGCGGCAGGCGCCGCTGGGTGCGCGCAGCCGCGCAGCTCGGGCGGCATCGGCCGCCACCGGTCACACGCGGATGTTGATCAGCTTCGGGGCCGGCGCCCCGGCCGCATCCGGCCGGGGCTCGGCCGGTGGTTCGGTCCCGGGTGCCGCAGCGGACGCCTCCTCCGGCTCCTCCGGCGCCTCGGTTTCCGCGCCCGGCGGATGCAGGTGCTGATGAAACGTGCGCTCGCGGCCCTGCCGGTCGCTGGCCTTTGCCCGCGTGACCCGCTCGGTCCGAGCCACGGTGGTGATCGGACGCGGGAAAATCACCGGTTCCATGATCCTCTCCTCCCCGGTTGCCCGCGTGGCGTCCCGCCCCCGGCGGGGGGCGTCAATCGTCTTCCAGCAGTCGCTCTTTCCGCAGCTTGGTCCGCAGTCGCATGATCGCCTGAGAGTGAATCTGGGACACCCGCGATTCGGTGATCTTCAACACCTCGCCGGCTTCCTTCATGGTCAGCTCCTCGAGGTAGTAGAGCGAAATGACCAGCCGTTCCTTCTCCGAGAGCTGCTCGATGGCCCGCGCCAGCGCCTGCTTGAGCTCGCGCAGGCGGGTCTGGGAAAGGGCATCCTCCTCGTTGTGCATGAGGAAGTGGAGCAGCTTCTCCTTCTCATCGCGCGAGGAGACGCCCAGCTCCTCGAAGCTGATAAAGGAGATATGGGACATCTGCCGCGTACGGTGCAGATCCTCGATGTCGATACCGAGCTCGGCGGCCACCTCCGCGTCGTCGGCGCGGCGTCCCAGCCGCTGCTCCAGCCGCTGGCCGGCGAGCTCGAGCTCACGCAGCTTGCGCCGGCCGGAGCGCGACAGGTAGTCGCGCGCGCGCAGCTCGCTCAGCACGGCCCCCTTGATGCGGAAGATGGCGTAGGTCATGAACTTGTTGTCCCGCTTGGGATCGTAGCGGTCGACGGCCTGAATCAACCCGATCACGCCGACGTTCATCAGGTCTTCGACGTCGACGCTCGCCGGCAGGTGGGCGGCGATGCGCTGAACGATCCGCTTGACGTAGGGCAGGTAGTCTTGAATCAGCTGCTCGCGGAAAGCGGATCGTTTCTTGACCGCACCCCGCGGCCGGGCGGTTGCCAGTTGCATCTGCATGGTCTTCTCCCGACAGATCGGCAATCCCTCCCCTACTGGGGAGTGGTACGTACCAGGTGGTGCCAGAACAAATTGGTGTTGCCCTTGGGCCGGCTGGCCGGCGAGGCCTTCACCATCCGCTCGGCGAGCTGGGTGAAGCAGCGGCTGGCCCGGGACGCCGGATACAGATCGCAGACCAGGCGCTGGTGCTTTACGCCGCGGGTGACCTTCTCGTCGCGCAGGACGCAGCCCAGGTAGTCGACGTGGATGTCGAGGAAACGTTCGGTGACGAGCTCGAGCTGCCGGAACACATCCTCGCCCTCGCGCGGGCTTCCGGCCATGTTGACCAGGAGCTGGCAGCACTTTTCGGCATAGCGCAGCGAGAGCACCTTCATCAGCGCATAGGCATCGGTGATGGCCGTGGGCTCCGGCGACACGACCACGACGATCTCGTGGGCGGAGACGTTGAAATCCATGACGTCGGTCGAAATGCCGGCGGCCGTGTCGATCAATAGGATGTCGACGTCGTCGATCAGCCGGTCGAGGTCGGTCAGAAAGCGCATTTTCTGCTCGTGCGTCAGCTGGGTCAGCTCCTGGATCCCGGAGGAGGCCGGCAGGATTTTCATCTCTCCGGGCCCCTCCACCAGAATGTCGGCCAGGCGCTTTTCGCCGTGGATGACATGCGAGATGTTGAACTTGGGTGCGATGCCGAGCAGGACATCCAGGTTGCCCAGTCCCAGGTCCGCGTCCAGGATGAGCACTTTCCGGCCGAGGTGGCTGAAGGCAAAACCCAGGTTGGCGACGATGTTGGTCTTGCCGACCCCTCCCTTGCCGCTGGTGATCGCGATCACGCGCGTGTGCGGCTTGCGCCGGTGGTGGCCGTCGTCGCCGGCATGCGCCGGCCCGGATCGCGGGAGGGGGATCACTTTTCGGGTCGTGCTGGAACCGGTCATCGTCTCAGAGCCTCTGCTGCGATCGTCGGTCATTGCAGGGCCGCCCGGCGGCGGTCGGACGCGCCGACGGCCGGCGCAAGGGCATCGGTCTGCGCCTTTTCCGGGCTGCAGCTGCGACAGGGGAGAAAATGCTGCGCTGCGGCCTCGGCCGGTGCGTCGAAGCGGATCAGGTTATCGGATTTGATTTTGCGCGCCCACCGGCACTCCGGCCGGTGATAGAGATCCGAGTTGCGGTTCGCCACGAGCCGCCCGGTGCCGGGCCCGAACCCCGCGGGCGTCCGTGGAGCGAACTTCGGAGCGGCCTCCGCCGGGGGCAGCAGCCGCTCCAGTATCATCGGGAGGGGGTCGGCGGAGAAGTCTTCCGGGATGCGCGGGCCGCAAGAGACCCAGGCGATCGGCAGACGGGTCCGGACGGAGAGGTTGATCGCCGGGCCCCAGACATCGGTTTCATCCAGGCGGGTGAGAACAAAGCCGCTCAACGCTGTCGTTCGCCAGCGCGCGGCGATGCGTTCCAGATCCCGTTCCCTGCCGTTCAGCCCGAGCGTCAGATACCGCTCCACTCCCGGCACGGCGGACAGGATCCGCTCGATCTCCGCGCACCGGTCCTCTTCGCCCGGGCTCACCCCCGGCGTGTCGACGATCAGGGTGCCTTCAGAGCCATGCCGGTTCAGCGCATCGCCGGCCTCGGCGGGCGACCCGGCGAAGGCAAGCGGAATCCCCAGGATGTCGGCGTACACCTGCAGCTGCGCCATGGCGCCGATACGCCGGTCATCGAGGGTCAGGAGTGCGGCGGGTCGGCCCCGTCCGATAAGTCCGGCAGCAAGCTTGATCGCAACCGTGGTCTTGCCCACGCCCGCCCCCCCCAGCAACGCAATCGCTCGCGGCGGATCGCTCTCCGGCCGGCGGCGCAGCCCCTGGGACTCAAGGCGCAGCAGCAGCTCTTCGCAAGGGTCCTCCCCGGGGCGTTGCGCCAGATGCGCGATGATCTGCCCGGCGAGCTCCCCCTCCACCTCCTGGGCCAGCAGGTGCGCGTGCCTCCCGGCCGTGGGTGCGCTCGCCGCCCCCGCCTGCAACGGACCTTCTGTTTCCGGCCGGCGCCGGAAGGCAAGCTGTTTGAAGCCCTGGTTCAAGGAGCGCAGGAGCCCCCCCCCGCTGCCTTTCGAGGCCGGGGCGGCGGCGGGAACCGGCGCAACCGGCCGCTCGAGCCGGCCCAGGTCGATGCCTCCGGTGCCGTCCCGGGCGGCCGTCACCTCGACCCCCGCCGGCCGCAGGGGCCCGAAAATCCCACGGGAGGATCGCAGGCTGCGGGCCGAGAGAATGACGGCATCCGGCCCGAACTCCGCCTTTACCATCTGGAGGGCGAGCGTCATCGTTTTGGCTTCAAAGCGCTTAATCTGCATCGGAGAGCTCCACGGACCCCATCGAGCGGATATCCACCTGGCTCAGCACCTCATCGTAGGAGAGCACACTCACGTTGGGGATGAACCGATCCGTCAACTTTTTGAAGGCCGCGCGCACGCCGGCCGAACAGATTGCGACCGCCGACACGTTCATGGCCGCACACCGTTCCAGGTGGCGGGCGAGGTTCTGCATGATGCGGTTGGCCGCCGCCGGATCGAGCGCCAGGATGCGTCCGTGCTCCCCCTTCTGCAGCGCGTCGGACAGGGCGGCTTCGACGCCGTGGCTCAGGGTGATCACCGCCAGTGAGCCGTCCGGCCCCGCGTGCATTCGGGTCAGCGTGCGCGCGAGCGCCCGGCGCACGTGCTCGCAGAGGGCGTCGGGGTCCTTGGTGTGCGGGGCCCAATCGCCCAGGGTCTCCAGAATCGCCAGCAGGTCGCGGATCGGCACCTGCTCGCGCAGCAGCTGCTGGAGCACCCGCACCACCAGGCCGAGCGGGACCAGGTTCGGCACCAGCTCGTCGACCACCTTGGGGTGAGTCTGCTTCAGGTGATCGAGCATCTGCTGGACCTCCTGGCGGCCGATCAGCTCGTGCGCGTGGCGGCGGATGACCTCCGAGAGGTGGGTCGTCATGATGGTGGCCGTGTCGACCACGGTGAAGCCCCGCGAAAGGGCCGCCTCCTTGCCGCTTTCCCGGATCCAGGTCGCCGGCAGGCCGTAGGTCGGCTCGCGCGTGGGGACCCCCTCGAGGGTGCCTTCGGCGCCGCCCGGGTTCATGGCCAGGAAATAGCCCGGCATCAGCTCTCCGCGGGCGATCTCGTTGCCTTTGAGCAGAATGCTGTAGGCGCCCGGGTTGAGCTGCATGTTGTCCTGGATGTGGACCGGGGGGATGATGACCCCGACGTCGAGGGCCATCTGCCGGCGGATGGTCTTGATCCGGCCGAGAAGCTCGCCGTTTTGCTCGGCGTCGACGAGCGGGATCAGGGCGTAGCCGACCTCGATCGCCAGGGCGTCGAGCGGGGGCAGCGCCTCGATGCGCTCGGCGGGCAGGGCTTTTTCCTCGCGCGCGGCCTGCTCCTCCTCGATCCGGGCCGCCTCCCGCCGGGTCTGCCGCAAGGCCAGCGCAAGCCCGCCGGCCAGGGCAGAGAGCACCAGGAAGGGCAGTGCGGGCAGGCCGGGGATCACCGCAAAGCCGGCCAGGATCACCCCCACCATCGACATCGCCCGGGGGTGAAAAAAAACCTGGGAGGTGATTTCGGCCCCCAGGCTGGACTCGTTGCCGGCGCGGCTCACGATGATGCCCGCCGCGGTGGAGATGACGAGGGCCGGGATCTGTGTGACGAGCCCGTCGCCCACGGTCAGGAGGGTGTAGTTCTGGGCGGCGGTCGTGAAATTCAGGTTGCGCTGAAAGACCCCGATGGCCAGACCGCCGATCACGTTGACCAGGGTGATGATGATGCCGGCGACGGCGTCCCCGCGCACGAACTTGTTGGCCCCGTCCATGGCGCCGTAGTACTCGGCCTCGCGCGACAGCTCCTCGCGCCGCGTGCGCGCCTGCTGCTCGTTGATGAAGCCGGCGTTCAAATCGGCGTCGATGCTCATCTGCTTGCCGGGCATGGCGTCCAGCGTGAACCGTGCCGCCACCTCGGCGATCCGGCCTGCGCCCTTGGTGATGACGGCGAAGTTGATCACCACGAGGATCACGAAGACGATGAAGCCGACGACGTAGTTGCCGCCGACCACGAAGCTGCCGAAGGCCTTGATCATGCTGCCGGCGGCCGCGACCCCTTCGTGGCCGTTCAGGAGGATGACGCGGGTGGTGGCGATGTTGAGCGAGAGGCGGAACAAGGTGCTGAGCAGCAGAATGGACGGAAAGGAGGAGAGCTCGAGCGGCCGCTGGACGTACATGGCCACCAGCAGGATGATCAGGGAGAAACTGATGCTGAAGGCGAGCAGCATGTCGAGCACGAAGGTGGGCACCGGCATGACCATGAAGAGCAGGATGCACACCACCGCCCCGGCCAGGGAGAGGTCGCTGTTCTTGGTCAGAAAGGGGATCGCGCCGGCAACCGGCGCGGCCTGGGCGGTGCTCATGGGTGAGGCATCCTCCATCCGGGCGTTCGGATTCCCATCGGGAACCCGGGGGTGATTCTGCATTTTCCATGCCGTGCGGCCGGCGCGCCGTGCAACCCCTTGCCGTTCATGCGTTTCCGAATGAACGGCCATATGGGCGTGTAGTTAAACAGTCGGAACCATGGCGCCCGAGGGGGCGGCCGCTCGGAGCAGAGGGGTGGCCGGGGGTGTTGATACCGTATCTCGCTGGAACCGGTTCCCGGAAACGCAGGCCTTGTCGTCCGCTGCCACCGCCGCCTCGAATGGGGGTCTTGCGATGACAATCTTTTGTCGGCGGCGGACGCCGGTCGCATGACATCCCTTGTCATCCGCAGGGATGCGACCGCTTCTACAGGCTCAGCTTGCCCTTGAGGCGATAGACGTAGGCCAGGACTTCGGCCACGGCGCGGTAGAGATCGACCGGGACGTAGTCGCCGAGGTCGGTCATTTTGTAGAGGGCCTGGGCGAGGGGTTTGTTCTCGATGATGGGCACGTTGTGCGCGCGGGCGGTGTCGCGAATGCGTTCGGCGATATAGTCCGCGCCGATCGCCACCACCTTGGGTGCGGGCATCTCCTCGGGCCGGAACTTCAGGGCCACGGCGAGGTGGGTCGGGTTGGTGATCACCACATCGGCCGCGGGCACCTCGGCCATCATGCGGTGGTAGGCGGTCTGGCGCTGGAGGCTGCGGATCCGGGCCTTGACGGCGGGGTCGCCTTCGGACTGCTTGCGCTCGTCCTTGACCTCCTGCTTGGTCATCTTCAGGCTCTGCTCGTACTGCCAGCGCTGGTAGGCGTAGTCCAGGGCGGCGAGCAGGATCATCGCCAGGCAGACGTAGAAGATGATCTTGAATGCGGCCTGGTTCAATAAGTGCCACTGGGACATCAGATCGAGACGCACCAGGGCGGGGAAGTCCGTGAGGTAACCCGAGACCACGGCGGCGGCAATTCCCCCGACAAAGAGAATCTTCAGGACCGACTTCGCCAGCTCGACCAGGGAGCGCAGCGACACAAGGCGTTTCATCCCGGAGAGGGGGTTCAGCTTGGCGAACTTCGGGGCCAGCGCCTCGGCGTGCATCTCGAACCCGATCTGGGCCACGTTGGCGAGAAAGCCGGCCACCAGGAGCGGCAGGAAGATCGGAACGAGTAAAAGGATTACCGTGCGGAAAAGCTCGACGGCCAGGGTGCCGGCATCGGCGATGGTGGCCACCCGCAGGGAGTGCAGGTTGCGGAAGATCCCGCTGACCAGGGCCAGGCAGCGCTCGAAGAGGCCGGGGCCGGCGAAATGAAACACCGCCAGCACCGTGAGCAGGATGAAGGCCGAGGGGATCTCGCGGCTCAGCGCCACCTGGCCGCGCTTGCGCGCCTCCTGGCGCCGTTTACCGGTCGCCCTCTCGGTGCGTTCCTGGCCGGAGGTCTCCGCCATGCCCTGCCCTCCTCAGGGAATCGCCCGCAGCAGCGCGAGCGCATGGCGGGCCACCCCGCCGAACAGATCCCCGATGTAGCCGGCAAGGTGGGGCAGGCTCACGCCGAGGAAGATCAGGCCCACGGCGATGTTGAGCGGCATCGAGACGATGAAGATGTTCATCTGGGGCACGGTGCGCGCCACCAGGCCGAAGCTCACGGTGCTCAGCATCAAGGCCACGATGATCGGAGCCCCGGCCTTCAGCCCGATCACGAACAGCTCGGCGCTCAGCCGGATCAACCGCTCCATCACCGGCCCGTTCGCCCGGAAGCCGAGCGGCGGAACGATCGCGTAGCTCTCGACCAGGCTGCGGATGAACGCATGGTGGCCGTTGATGGCCAGAAAAATCAGCGTGGCGAGAAGCGTGTTGAACTGGGAGAGCAGCGCCACCTGGTCCTCGGAGGCCGGGTCGATCACCTCGGCGATCGCCATCCCCATCTGGTAGCCGGCGATCTGCCCGGCGAGCTGCAGCCCTTCGAACACAAGCCGCACGGCCATGCCCGCCAGCAGGCCGAGCAGGATCTCCCCCGCGGCCGCCACTCCCAGGCTGACGCCGTCCGCCAGAAAGGGCGGCGCCGCCGGTGCGAGCATCGGAGCCAGGAGGAGGCTCGTGGCGAGCGCCAGCCCGATCCGGAAGAGCAGCGGCACGCTCGGTGCGTTCAGACCGGGCAGAGCCATCAGAAAGGCGCCCGTCCTCAGAAAGACCAGGAAGAAGAGCTGCAGCTCGGTTAGGGAAACAGCGAGTGAGACCATGGCCGGGGCTGCTCGGCGTCCGCTCCGATCAGCGGATGAACTGGTTCATGTTCAAAAACATCTGCTCGGTGAACGTGACGATGGTCTGCATCATCCAGGGGAAGAAAAAGATCAGGGCGGCCGCGACCGCGAGCATCTTGGGAATGAAGGTGAGCGTCATCTCGTTGATGGAGGTGGCCGACTGGAAAATGCTGACCAGCAGCCCGACGACAAGCCCGGCGAGCAGCATCGGCGACGCCAGAAGAATGGTAACCTTGATCGCCTCGAAGAAAAAGCCGGTGAGGTAGTCGGCATTCATGCGGCGTGCCTTTCAACCGAAGCTTTTGACCAGAGAGCCGATCAGCAGGTACCACCCGTCGGCCAAAACGAAGAGCAGCAGCTTGAACGGCAGCGAAACCATGATGGGAGGCAGCATCATCATGCCCATGGAGAGCAGGACGGCCGCCACGACCATGTCGATGATCAGAAACGGCACGTAGAGCAGCAGCCCGATTTCGAAGGCCGTCTTGACCTCGCTGATGATGAAGGCCGGCACGAGGACGCTCGTCGGGATCTCCGCGGGGGTGTTCGGCCGGGGCGCCTTGGCGATCTCCACGAAGAGGGCGAGGTCCTTCTCGCGCGTCTGTTTGAGCATGAATGCGCGCAAGGGCCGGGCCGCGCTCTCGAAGGCCTGCTCGTGGCCGATCTTGCGCTCCAGGTAGGGCTGCAGGGCCTCGGCGTTGATCTGGGTCCAGACCGGCGCCATGATGAACACCGTCAGAAAGAGCGAAAGGCCGATCACGATCTGGTTCGAGGGCAGCTGCATCGTGCCGAGGGCCCGGCGCACAAGCGAGAGCACGATGACGATGCGGGTGAAGGAGGTGACCATGATCAGGATGGCCGGTGCGAGCGAGAGCACCGTCATCAGGAGAAAGATCTGGAGCACCACCGTTGAACGCACCGGGTCCTCGCCGGGGCTCAGCCCGAGCGAAAAGGCCGGGGTCGATACGAGCGGGGCCGGCGACTGGGCGAAGAGCGCCGCCGGCACCGCCAGCAGCAGGAACCCGGCCAGCAGCCAGGAGCGCACCGGCCGCCGCCGGCGGGCCGGGGCTGAGCGCGGCGGCGGGAGACGGGATGGCTCAGGCGTCATGACGGTCGGTCCTCCATCGGGCGGTGAGGCGGCTCAACTGATCGCTGAACGAAAGGACCGCCTCGGGCTCGCGCCGGCAGATCCGCTCCAGGATCTCGGGCGCATCGATGCGGCTCAAGAGCTCGATCCGCTCCCCGGCGACGCCCAGCACCAGCACCGCCCCCGGAATCTCCACCAGGGTCACGCTCTTCTTGACGCCGATGGGTTGCGCTGCGATCACCCGCACCAGGCGCTCCCCGGCCGCCGTCCCGGTCCGGGCCAGGTACCGCCGCGCCGCAACCACGGCGACGAAGAGCCCGCCCAGGACCGCCGCCAGGGCCGCCATCATGTTGAGCGCCGAGGGGATCAGTTCGGGCGGGGCGCTCATCGCAGCCTCTGGATGCGTTCCATGGGGCTGACCACCTCGGTCAGGCGCACCCCGTACTTGTCGTTGACCACCACCGCCTCGCCCCGCGCCACGAGCTTCTGATTGGCGAGAATCTCCAGGGTTTCGCCGGCGAGCTTGGAGAGCTCGACGACCGAGCCCTGGCCGAGCTTCAGGAGCTCGTGCACCAGGAGCTTGGTGCGCCCGAGCTCCACCGTCACCTCGAGCGGAACGTCGAGAATGAACTCCATGTTGGCCGAGGCGGCGGAAGAGGCCTGCGGGCCGCTGCCGCCCCCCGGCGCGCCGCTCTGGCGGGCGGCCTCGGGGGGCGCTTCGGGACTGGGATCGGCGGGGGTCGCCATGGTCAGACACTGCCTCCGTTTCGGTTGAGCGGTGCGGCGATTTCAATGGCCCGGCTGCCCTTGATCACCCCGGGATAGGCCAGGAACTTGGGCACGTGATCGACCGCGACGAGGATCTGGTCGTCGGGCCCGGTCGGCAGGGGGATCACGTCGTCGACCTTCAGGTTCAGGATCTCCCCGATCGTCCGCCGGGTGCGGCCGAGCTCCGCGATGAGGGTGACGGGGGTGTCCATCAACAGCCCCTGGAGCTGCCGGCTCCAGGTGTGTTCGATGTCTTTTTCACGCAGATACTTGGAGGAGAGCTTCTCCTTGACCGGGTCGAGCATCAGGTAGGAGATGCAGAACTGAAGGTTCCCCGAGAACTCCTTGCCCTTCAGTGCGAAAACGACCACGACCATCATGTCATGCGGCGACACCAGGTGCACGTACTCGGGCTTGGTCTCGGTTTTACGGATGCTGATCTTCACGGGCTGCACGATCTGCCAGGCCTTCTGCAGCTGGGCGAGAATTTCGCCGGCGAGCCGCGTGATCAGGCGCTGCTCGAGCTGGGTGAACTCCCGCATGCGCCCGAGCGGCTTGCCGCGGCCGCCGAACATGCAGTCGATCAGCGAGAAGACCAGCCCCGGCTCGATCGCGAGCAGCGCCGAGCCGATCAGCGGCTCCATGGTGAAGACGATGAAGCTCGTCGGGCTGGGAAAGGCGCTGATGCACTCCTGGTACTTGACCATCTCGGTGGAGACGAAGGAGACTTCGATCGAACGCTGCAGCAGGGATGACAGGGAGCCGTTCAGCAGGGCGGCGAACTTGTCGTAGACCTCCCCCAAGGCGCTGAACTGGTCCCGCAGCATGATGTTTTGCGCGGTAAGGTTGTACGGCGCGGCCTCAGCGGCCGCCGGGGTCTGCTCGAGGTCGACATCGCCCCGGTCCATGGCCGAGAGCAGCGCGTCGATTTCCTCCTGGGTCAGGATCTGGTCGGGCATCGGGCGGCCTGCTACTGGATGACGAATTCCTTGAAGAAGATGCGCGATATCGCCGCCGACCCCAACATCCCGTTCAGGGCGCCGATGATCTCCTCGCGCAGGGCGGTCTTGCCCTCCAGGGTGCTGATGTCGGCATAACGCTTGGCCGGAAGAATCATCAGCACCGCATCCCGCATCTGGGGAACGCGTTTTCCGATCTCATCGGCGGCGGCCTTGCCTTCGGCTTCGAGGTCCATGGTGACCCTGAGGTAGCGGCTGCCGCCCGGGTCGGCCAGGTTCACGATGAAGGTGTCGAGCGACACGACGGGCTTGATCTCCTCCGGCTTGGCTCGGCCCGCCTCCGCTCCGCCGCCCGCCTCGCGGGCGGCCAGGGTGCTCAGCGCGGAGAGCTTGCCCCAGATCATGAACATTCCTCCCGCCAGGCCGGCTATCAGAAGGAGGATCACCGCCAGCAGGATCACCGGCAATTTGGCGAGCGCAGGCGGCGAGGCAAATTCGGCATGCCCCGTTCGGCCGCGGCCCGGTTCCGAGGCGATTAAAGCAAGGAGCATGCCACGAGAGGAGTCCGGCTGGAAACGAAAAATGGTGCAACTAACTGAAAAAAATAATTAAAAATCCGTGCGGCGTCGGACTGGAGGGCCCTGGCGGCCTCCTGCGGGGGGCGTTTCGGAGGGAGTGAACGGCGGGCTGAAGCGGGATTTGACCGGGCCAAGTCAAGGCTTTGACGTCCGGCGCCATCGTGCCGCCCGATACGGCCGTTCGACGCCGGGTCATTCGGATCAAGAGGGTCGAGCGACGATTCACACCGCTTTCACTCGGCCCCTTGACCCCTCGACCCCTCGAACCCTTTCCCTACTACCGCTTGATGTTGATCAGCTCCTGCAGGATCTCGTCGCTCGAGGTGATGACGCGCGAGTTGGCCTGGAAAGCGCGCTGGGTTTAACGAACTCCTCGGCCAGGTCCACGTTCGACATCTCGAGACTGCTGGGCGAAATATTGCCCAGGCGCCCGGTGCCGGCGGTGCCCGGCAGGGGCTGACCGGAGGCCAGCGACTCGGCGTAGAGGTTTCGGCCCATCTTGGTCAGGCCGTCATAACTCGGAAAGTCGGCCAGGGCCAGCTGGAACATGGGGGTCATCTCGCCGTTCGAGTAGGTGGCGGTGACGACCCCCTCCTCGCTCACGGAAATGCTGCGCAGAGTCCCGGCCGGGAAGCCGTTCTGGTACTGAAAGGTCGTTCCCGAGGCCGACGCATACCCGGTGATATCACCCAGGCTGACACCGGCACCGTCGTACATATCCCAACGGATGGCCAGGGGAGTCGCAGCGCCGTTGGCGAGCGTGATGGAGACCGGCACGTCCGCGTTGGGCGCAATCATCTGCCCGTCCGGACCGAATTCGATGTCCATCGCGGCCGCTCCGTTGATGGTCACCGGGCCGCCCACCCCGGTCGGCACCTGACCGGTCACCGACCAGGTGTCGAGGGCGGTCTTGGTGAAATTGAAGGTGAGCGGGATGGGATTACCCAGGCTGTCGTAGACGGTCTGGGAGGTGGTGTAGGTGGAATTGACGGCGGCCTGGGCGCTCAGGTTGATGTCGAAGTTGAACTCGGTCGTGGGCGACGGGGGCGAGATGCGCTCGCCGGGAATGTAGACGCTCGTCACGGCGCCCAGGTTGCCGGCAGTATCGATTTCGTAGCCTTGCAGCTGCAGCCCGTCCGGGTTCACGAGATAGCCGTTTTTATCGAACTGGAAGTTGCCGGCCCGCGTGTAGAAATTGGCCCCGGTCCCGTCCTGGACGATGAAAAACCCCTTGCCGTTGATGGCGAGGTCGGTGGCGTTCGAGGAGTTCTCGATCGACCCCTGGGTCCACTGGGCGTTCACACCCCAGAATTCGACCCCCCGCCCCACGTTGCCCGTGGCGGATTGACCTCCGAGGGAGGTGCTCAGGATGTTGGCGAAATGGGAGCGGTTGCCTTTGAAAGCGGTGGTGTTGACGTTGGCGATGTTGTCGCCGATGACCGTCATGGCGGTGGCGTTGGCGCTGAGACCGGAAATGCCGGCATACAGGGAAGCGATCATGTCAGAAGTCCTCCGTGAGTTATTGGCCGGCCGGATGCGACCGGCCGACGCAGGGTTCGAGGGGCCGAGGGGTCAAGGGTTCGAGAAAATAGGGCGTCGGCATCCTACTCTCCGCCGGCCGCGGTATAGCGTCTCCCTGACTCCTTGTGCATTCATATCGACAATTGAGTATGCCTGTTAGGGGTTTGCAGCCGCCTGGGGCGCCGAGCTCACCTGGAGCACGTCGCCGACGGCGAAGCGGTGCCGGCCCGAGAGCAGATAGGTGACCCCGTTCTCGAAGACGACACCGGTGACGATTCCCCGTGAGCGGGTCGGCACGCTGAGGGAGGCCCCGTTGACGCCTTGGGCCTGGACCTCGAAGCTGTAGGATCCATCCGCGGCCGGGTTTCCATTGCGGTCCGTGCCGTCCCAAAGGAGCGTCTGGTAACCGCTGAAGGAGCCGCTCATGTCGATGTCCTTCACGAAACCGCCGGCGGCGTCGTAGATCGTCACCACCACCCGCTTGGCCTCGTCCGGCAGTTCGAACTCGCAGGCGACCGGCCGGTTTCCGCTCTTCTCGATCGCGTTGCCGTTGGCGAGGATCTCCTTGCCGATGAAGCCGACGGCCTGGGCGTTGTTGAGCGAGGCCTGGTAGAGTTTGAGCGTGTCTAGATTGGTGTTGATGTTGCTCAGTTGCTCCAGGGAGCTGAACTGCGCCAGCTGAGCGGTGAACTCCGTGCTGTCGGCCGGGTTGAGGGGGTCCTGGTGCTGGAGCTGGGTGATCAGGAGCTTCAGGAAGGCGTCCTTGCCCATGCTCTGAGAGACTGCCGTGGCAGCGGGGATCCCGCCCGCCATTGCTTGTGATACGGCTTCGATCGCCATTGCGTCCTCGCTGTCGCCCGGCGCACCGTCCTGGGAG
>JALOOS010000226.1 GCA_025454275.1 Desulfobacterales bacterium
GCTGTTCGAGCTCGCGCGCAGCCGCGCGCGGGGAGGCCGTCCGCACCGCCATCAGTTTGTAGGCGCAGGGGATGACGAAAAGGGTGAGCGAGGTGGCGAGGGTGACGCCTCCGATCACGACCACCCCGATCACGGTCCGCGCCTCGGAGCCGGCCCCGGAGGCCATAACGAGGGGCACGGCGCCCGCCGCGGTCGTGATCCCGGTCATCAGGATCGGGCGCAGCCGCTTGCTCGACGCCTCGAGGATGGCCTCGGCGAAGGGGGTCCCGGCGTCCCGCAGCTGATTGGCGAATTCGACGATCAGGATCCCGTTCTTGGCGGCCAGCCCCACCAGCATGATCATCCCGATCTGGCTGTAGATGTTGATGCTCTGCGAGCTCAAATAGAGCCCGGCCAGCGCCCCGGCCGCTGCGAGCGGGACGGTCAGCATGATCACGAAGGGGTGGACGAAGCTCTCGTAGAGGGCCGCCATGGCGAGGTAGGCCACCACCAGGGCCAGGAGGAAGACAAAGTAGACCGAGCGGCCGGCCGTGACGAAATCGAGGGACTCCCCCTTATAGCCGATCGTGACGTTGGGCGGCAGCTCGGACTGCACGAGCTCGCGCAGGAAGCCCAAGGCCTCCCCCAGGCTGTAGCCGTCGGCCAGCCCCGCTTCGATGGTGATGCTGCGGATGCGGTTGTAGCGGTTGAGCGTGGCCGAATCGGCGAACTCCTCCACCGTGACGAGGTTCGAGAGCGGAATGAGGCGGCCGGTCCTCTCGGAGCGTACCTGGATGTGGGCGATGTCCGCCGGGCTGCGGTACATCTCGTCATCGCCCTCTACCAGAACATCGTATTCCTCCCCCTCCTCGATGAAGGTGGTGACCCGCCGCGAGCCGAGTTTGCTCTCCAGGCTGCGGCTGATCGTCTCGACCGAGACCCCGAGATCCCCGGCGCGGTCGCGATCGATCACAACCTTCAACTGGGGCTTGGTCTCCTTGTAGTCGTAGTCGAGATCGGTCAGCCGGGGGTTCCGGGAGGCCTTCGCGACCAGCCGGTCGCGCCAGGCGGCAAGCTCCTCGTAGGTCGCACCGCCGATCACGAACTGGACCGGTTTGCGGGTGCTGCCCCCGAGCCCCTGGCGCATGACCGGGAAGGCCCTCACCCCGGTGAGGTCCGCAAGACGCCGCCGGACCTCGCCCATGTACTCCCAGGCGGAGCGGCGGCCCGTGTCCCAGTGGGCGAGGACGATGATGCCGATGCCCGTGTTGAAGATTTCGGTGGAGCCGAGCGCCCGTGGGGCGCGGATCAGCAGGCGCTGGAACTCGCCGGCGTCGGCGAGCGGCATCAGGCGCCGTTCGATTTCGTCCATGTGCTCCTGGATGTAGGCGAAGGAGGAGCCCTCCGGGGCGTTGACCAGGATGAAAAACGCACCCCGGTCCTCCCGCGGGGCATATTCGGAGGGCAGGCGCTGGTAGAGCAAGAGCGCACCGGCCGCGACCACTGCAAAGAGGGCGAGGCTGACCCAGGGCGCCCGCAGCGCCCGCACGAGGGCGCGCTCGTAGCCGCGGCGCAGCCCCGCGAATCCGCGGTCGATCCACCGGCTGAGGCGGCCGCGGCCCTCTTCGCCGGCCAGCACGCGCGAGGCGATCATGGGCGAGAGCGAGAGCGCCACGAGGCTTGAGAAGCAGACCGCGGCCGCCATGCTGATGGCGAACTCGGCGAACAGCCGCCCCACATCCCCCTCCAGGAAGGTGATGGGCACAAAGACGGCGACCAGGACGATGGTCGTGGCGATGACTGCAAAGGCCACCTGGCGCGTCCCGGTGAAGGCCGCGGCGAGCGGTTTCTCGCCCATCTGGATCCGGCGGTAGATGTTCTCGAGGACGACGATGGCGTCATCCACCACGAGACCGATGGCGAGAACGAGGGCGAGCAGGGTCAACAGGTTGATCGTGAAGCCGAGGGCAAGGAGCGCGATAAAGGTGGCGGTCAGCGAGACCGGAACCGCCACGGCCGGCACCAGGGTGGCGCGCAGGCTCCCCAGGAAGAGGTAGATCACGAGAATGACCAGCGCCGCCGTGATGAGCAGGGTCCCATAGACGTCCGCAATGGCGCTCTCGATGAACACCGAGGAGTCGTAGCTCTGCAGGAGCCGCATCCCTTCGGGCAGCCCCCGGTTGACCGCCTCCGCCTCGGCCTTGGCGATGCGGGCCACGGCGAGGGTGTTGGCCTTGGACTGCTTGATGATGCCGATGCCGACCATCGGCACCCCGTTGCCCCGGAGCAGGTTGCGGCGTTCGGCCGGTCCGGTTTCGACCCGGGCCACATCCCGCATGCGCACGAGGTACCCATCCTGCCCGCGCGCCAGGACCAGCTCCTCGAAATCCTCCACGCGCTGGTAGCCGCGCTGGATGCGGACCCGGAAGTCTCGGGCGAGCGATTCCACGTTTCCGGCCGGAAGCTCGATGTTCTCCTGGCGCAGCGCGTTCTCGACGTCGGCGACGGTGAGGTTCCGGGCGGCCAGCTGGGTGCGGTCCACCCAGATCCGCATGGAGTAGTCGAGCCCGCCGCCGATCCGCACCCGGGCAACCCCGTCGAGAGTGGCGAAACGATCCACCAGGTAGCGGCGGGCATAGTCGGTGAGCTCCATGATCGAGCGGCCGTCGCCCGCCAGGTTGAACCAGATGATGACGTCGGCATCCGCGTCGGCTTTCTGGATCTCGGGCGGGTCGGCCTCGGACGGCAGGTCGCCGAGAATACCCGCGACGCGATCGCGGATGTCGTTCGCCGCGGCGTCGATATCGCGATCGACCTCGAACTGGACCGTGATTTGCGAACGCCCGTCGGTGCTGCGCGAGTCGATGCTGCGGATCGCCTCCACCCCTGCGATCCGGTCCTCGATCAGCTTGGTGATCCGGGTTTCGACCACGGCGGCGGAGGCACCGGGATAGATTGTTTCGATCGAGACAATGGGCGGGTCGATGTCGGGGTATTCCCGGAGCGGCAGGCGCACGAAGGCGACGATGCCGAAAACGACGAGCATGAGGCTGATCACCGCGGCGAAGACCGGCCGCCGGACGGATAGGTCGGAAAGAAACATCGCCGTGACCTTCCGCTATCCGCCGTGCGGAGGCGAAGGGGAGGGGAGAATGGGAGCGGCCGGACTCATCGGACGGCTGCGGCGGCGCTGCCGGGCAGGCCGTCCCAGGTCCGGGCGATCTGGACCCGGGCCCCGTCCCGCAGTTGATCGGTCCCGCGCACGACGACGAGCTCGCCCGCGGCGAGTCCGCCGGTCACCTCCACCTTGCCGGGCAGCCGCCCGCCGATCACAACCTCGCGGCGCTCCGGGGTGTCGCCCCGATCGGGGGGCACCACCCAGACGAAGTTGCGACGCTGGAACGGCACCAGGGCATCCTCGGGGATCAAAAGCGTGCGCCGCTCATTTTTGATCACATTCACCGTCAGCAGCATCCCCGGCCGGAGCGTGCGGTCCGGGTTGGGAAGGATGGCCCGCACCAGGACGGAGCGGGTGGCAGGGTCGATCCGTGTGTCGATGCTTGCCACCGCGCCCTCGAAGGCGCGCTCCGGGAGGCTCCGGCTCCCGGCCTCGACGGCCGCACCCGGCCGCAGCACCCCGAGGTAGGTTTCGGGCACCGTGAAGTCAAGCTTGATCCGGCCGATGTCGTCGATCGTTGTGATG
>JALOOS010000227.1 GCA_025454275.1 Desulfobacterales bacterium
CCCGCCGCCAAGGTGTAACGGATGCGCCGAACCTGGACGGCTCCGAAGTAGACCGCCAGAACGTAAAAAGTGGTCTCGGTCGACCCCTGCAGGGTCGAGACCAGGTAGCCGGCGTAGCTGTCGGGCCCGACCGCCGGGTCGTTGATGATAGAGGCCAGGATCGCGTAGGCCCCCGACCCGGAGAGCGGCCGCATCAGGGCCATCGGGAGAGCCACGGCCGGCAGGCCGACCCGGGCGGTCCAGGGTTCGAGAAGGGAGATCAGGGCGTCCATCGCGCCGCTGGCCCGCAGCATCCCCACCGCCGCCAGGATGGCGACGAGGTAGGGGATGATCTTCAGCGCCACCTGGAACCCCTCCTTGGCGCCCTCGACAAAGGCTTCATAGACCCGCACCCGGCGGCAGAGGCCGAAGAGGAGAAATCCCCCCATCAGCCCGGGCATGATCCAGGGGGCGATCGTCCGTCCATATACCACCGTCAACGGGATCAGGGCCAGAACCCCGGCCAGCGTGACGATGCATGCCCAGAGGGGATAGGGGGCCTCGGGGTCCGGTTGCTCGACCGCGGCCGCCTCCGGCGCAGGGGTCTCTGAAACAGGAGAAACCGGATCGCGGCGACGCCATTTCGCGAAGAGCTTGGCGGCGATGATCGCGGCCGCCGTCGAGCAGGCCGTGGCGAAAAGGGTGGTGGGCAGGATCCCGGCCGGGTCGGCCGAACCGGCCGCCGCTCTCAAGGCGATGACGCCGGTCGGCAGCAGGGTGACGCTGGAGGTGTTGATCGCCAGGAAGAGGGCCATCGCGTCCGTGGCCGTTCCCGGCTGCGGGTTGAGGCGGTTCAGCTCCTGCATGGCCCGGATGCCGAAGGGGGTGGCGGCGTTGCCCAGGCCGAGCGCGTTGGCGGAGAGGTTCAGAATCATGGCCCCCATGGCGGGGTGGCCGGCGGGAACATCGGGAAAAAGGCGGGTCATGAGGGGCCGGATCAAGCGGGCGATGATCCGCAGCAGCCCCCCGTTCTCCGCCACCTTCATCAATCCGAGGAACAGGGTCATCACACCGACCAGTCCCAGCGCCAGCTCCACCGCACCGGCCGCCGATTCCACCATTGACGTCGAGAGCGCCTCCATGGGCGATGGCAGGCCCTCCGCCGGCGGCCGGAGGATCTGCCGGCCGGCGGCGGTCAGGACGGCTCCCAGGACGATGGCGGCGAAGATGAAGTTCATCGCGTCACTCCCGCCGCAGCGCCTCGATCGGGTCCAGGCGCGAGGCCGTGCGCGCCGGGTAGAACCCGAAAAACAGGCCGACGGCGGCCGACACCGAAAAGGCGATGAGAATGGCCTCGAACTTGATCATGGCCGGCCACTCCCCGAAGGCCGTGAAAGCCAGCGAGCCGAGCACACCGAGCAGGATCCCCACCATGCCGCCGATCATCGAGAGCAGGGCGGCCTCGGTCAGGAACTGCGAGAGGATGTCACGGCGCCGGGCCCCCACCGCCATGCGCAGGCCGATCTCGCGCGTGCGCTCGGTCACCGACACCAGCATGATGTTCATGATGCCGATGCCCCCCACGACGAGCGAGACCGAGGCCACCGCCGCAAGCAGCAGGGACATGGTCCGCGAGGATTGGGCACGGCTTTCCAGGGCCTCGGCCTGGTTGCGGATCCAGAAGTCGTTCTCCTCCCCGGGCCTGAGCCGGTGGCGCTGGCGCAGGAGCTCGCGGATCTCGTTTTCCACGTGGGCCACCAGCTCCGCCGATTTGACCTTGACCGCGATGCCGCTCACGAGCTGACCGCTCAGGGCCCGCTCCCCGAGCACCCGGGTGCGGGCGATCGGCATCGGGATCAGCACCGTGTCGTCCTGGTCCCAGCCGCCCATGGAATAGCCCTTGGGGCTGAGCAGGCCGATCACCGTGAAGGGGACGCGGTTCAAGCGGACCAGGGAGCCGGTCGGCTGGCTGCCGCTGCCGAGGTTCTGGGCCACGGTGTTGCCCAGGATCAGGACCTTGTTGTTGCCGCGCAGGTCCTCGGGGACGATCCCCCGGCCGTCGGCCACCGCCCAGTCGCGGGCTTCGAAGAATTCGGGGGTGACCCCCAGGATCGAGGTGTTCCAGTTGGCGTTGCCGAGAATGATCTGTCCGCGGCCGCGGATGTAGGGGGCCACCACCTGGACCTCGGGAATCTCTTTCTTGATCGCGAGACCGTCCTCCTCGGTGAGGGTCGAGACGGTTCCGGCCCCCAGCCGCAGGCCGCGCGTGGTGCTCGTCCCCGGGAAGATGTAGATCAGGTCGGCCCCCATGCTGTTGATGATCTCGGCCACCTGGGCCTGGGCCCCGGCCCCGACGGCGACCATCACGATCACGGCGCCGACCCCGATCATGATGCCCAGGGTGGTCAGCGCGCTGCGCAGGATGTTGACCCTGAGGGCCCGCAGGGCGTCGCGCATCGGCTCGAGGATCAGCATGGCGCCAGGCCTCCCTCCCTTTCGTTGCCGGCCGGCATCGCGGGGCCTTCGTGCGGTTCGCCGTCGATCAGCCGGCCGTCGCGGAATCGAATGGTCTTGCGGGCGAAACGGGCCACGTCGGGTTCATGGGTGACCACGACGATGGTGATGCCCCTTGCGTTGAGGCGCTGGAAGAGCTCCATGATGTCGATGCTCGTCCTGGAATCCAGGGCGCCGGTGGGCTCATCGGCCAGGAGCAGGACCGGGTCGTTCACGAGGGCCCGGGCGATGGCCACGCGCTGCTGCTGTCCGCCGGAGAGCTGGGAGGGATGGTGATGGCTGCGGCCCTCCAATCCGACGGAGGCGAGGATCTCCCGGGCGCGCTCATGCCGCTGCGCCCGCGGCAGCCCGCTGTAGCGAAGGGGCAGCTCCACGTTTTCGAGCGCCGGGGTCCGGGGGAGAAGGTTGAAATTCTGGAAAACGAAGCCGAGCTTGCGGTTGCGAACCGCGGCCAACTCGTCGGACTCAAGGTGCGACACGTCTTTGCCCTCGAGCAGGTAGCGTCCCGAGGTCGGGGTGTCGAGACACCCCAGGATGTTCATGAAGGTGGATTTGCCCGAACCCGAAGGGCCCATGACGGCCACGAAATCCCCGCTCGGGATCGCCACACTGACCCCGCGCAGCGCGTGCACCACCTCCCCACCCAACCGGTAGTGTTTGGCCAGATCCTCGGTCCGAAGGAGCGGGGCGGCCATGGGTTCAGAAACCGAACCGCCGGGCGGGGGGGCGGGCGCCGGCCGCCGGGGACAGTCCGATGACGAGCTCCTGGCCGGGTGTCAGCTCACCCTTCAGCAGTTCCGTGAAGGAGCCGTCGTTGATCCCGAGCAGCAGGTTCACCGGCACCGGGCGGCCGCGTGCGTCGAGTGTATAGACCCGCCCGGGGAAGGAGGGCGCTGCATCCGGATCGGCCGGGGGGGTGCGGGCGGCCGTTTCCGTCCGCCCGCGCTCAGCGCCGCCACCGGGGCCCCGCCCCGCCGCGCCCGCCGGCCGCGGTTCGCCGGCTTGATTGCCGGAGGCGCTCTCTGCTTCGGGGGGCCGGAAGCGCAGCGCGGCATTGGGCACTTTGACGGCGTCCGGACGTTCGGCGGCGATGATCCGGATGTTGGCGGTCATCCCGGGCAGAAGCCGCAGATCGGGGTTTTGAGCCGAGATGAGCACGGTGTAGGTGACCACGTTC
>JALOOS010000228.1 GCA_025454275.1 Desulfobacterales bacterium
CGACAATGAGGAGGGTAATAAGGCTGATAATGGCGATGGGTTTCATCATGGCGACGCGTTCCGCGATTCAAGTGAACGCAGCATAACAGGGGACAGCCGGAGAAGTCAAGCAAATAGACGCATCCTATCCGACCTGCTCCTTGAACCGGCACTCCGGGTTCAGGCAGGAGTGCACGGTTCCCGATTTTTTGGTCGTGCGCTCCACCAGGAAGGGGGCGCCGCAGGCCGGGCACGGCCGGGCGACCGGCTTGTCCCAGCTCGCAAAGCTGCACTCCGGGTAGCGGTTGCAGCCGTAGAACACCTTGCCGCGCTTGGAGCTCTTCTCGACGATCTCGCCGGTGCAGCCCGCCTCCGGGCAGGCGACGCCGATGGACTTGCCGGCGCCGTTGGCCGAAAGGGACTGGGTGTTCTTGCACTCCGGAAACCCGCTGCAGGCGAGAAAATCCCCATAGCGGCCCTTTTTCAGCACCATCGGGCGGCCGCATTTGGCGCACACCTTGTCGGTGACCTCTTCGGGCGGCGGGGTCACCGGCTGGATGTGGCCCTTCTCGTCGCGGGTGTAGTCGCTCGAGTGGGTGCAGGCCGGGTAGCCGCTGCAGGCGAGGAAATGGCCGTTTTTTCCGATCTTGATGTGCAGGCGCTTGCCGCAGGCGGGGCAGGCGAGGCCGGTGGGGAAGCCCACCCCCTTGATGCTCACCATTTTTTCCGCCGCCGCATCCAGGTCCTTGCGGAACGGGGTGTAGAACTGGCTGAGCACCTCCTGGGAATTGAGCTGGTCGGACTCCACCAGGTCCAGGTGGGTCTCCATCCTGGCGGTGAACTCCACGTCGAAGACGTCCGGAAAGCTCATGACCAGGAGGTCGTTCACGATGAACCCCAGTTCGCTCGGGCGAAAGTACCCGCGCACCAGATCGACATAGCCCTTGTCGCGGATGGTGGAGAGGATGGCGGCGTAGGTGCTCGGACGTCCGATCCCGTTCTCCTCGAGCTCCTTCACCAGGGAGGCTTCCGAAAAGCGCGGGGGCGGCTGGGTGAAGTGCTGCTTGGGCTCCAGGCGCTGGAGGGAAAGCGCCTGGCCTTCCCGGAGCTCCGGCAGCTGCTCGCGGGGTTTCTCCCCGTTGCCGTCGCCGTTCTCCTCCTCCGGGCGGTAGAGGGCCATGAAACCCGGGAATTTCACCGCCGAGCCCCCGGCGGTGAAGCGGTACTCCCCGGCGCCGATCGCGGCGCTCACCTGGTCGATCAGGGCCTCCTGCATCTGCGAGGCGACGAAGCGCTGCCAGATCAGCTGGTAGAGGGCAAACTGGTCGGGGCTGAGGTGGGGGGCGACCGATTCGGGGGTGTGGCTCACCGCAGTCGGCCGGATGGCCTCGTGGGCGTCCTGGGCCTGCTTGGAGTTTTTGAAAAAGCGGGGCTTCTCCAGGCTGTAGTCGGAGCCGAAGCGCTCCTGGATGAGACGCCGGGCCTCCTCCGCCGCCTCGGCCGCGATCCGGGTGGAATCGGTGCGCATGTAGGTGATCAGCCCGACCGGCTCTCCGGGCCCGAGGTCGATCCCCTCGTAGAGCTGCTGCGCGATCAGCATGGTCTTCTTGGCCGTAAAGCGCAACTTGCGGATCGCCTCCTGCTGCAGCTTGCTCGTGGTGAAGGGCGGCGCGGGGTTCTTGCGCACGGTCTTCTTAAGAACCGTTTCGACCCGAAACGGTCGTCCGTTCAACTCGGCGACGATGGCATTGGCGGCGGCCTCGTCCGGAATGGTGAGCTTTTCACGCCCTCGCTTGACCAGTTTGGCGGTGAAGGGCGGGGGTCCATCGCCCGCGAGATGGGCGGTGATCGACCAGTATTCCACGGGGACGAAAGCCTGAATGGCGCGCTCGCGCTCGCAGATGATGCGCAGGGCCACCGATTGGACGCGCCCGGCGCTGAGCCCGCCTTTCACCTTGCGCCACAGCAGGGGCGAGACCTGGTAGCCCACCAGCCGGTCGAGGATCCGGCGCGCCTGCTGGGCCTCGAACTTGTGCGGGTCGAGCTCCTGCGGCCGGTCCATGGCCTTCCGGATGGCCTCCTTGGTGAGTTCGTGAAAAAGGATCCGGTGGAACCGGCGCCCTTTTTTCTTCAGGATATCGGCGGCGTGCCAGGCGATGGCCTCCCCTTCGCGGTCGGGGTCGGGCGCGAGGTAGATCTCCTCGGCGCCGGCGGCCGCTTTCTTGAGTTCCTGGATCACCCGCTGCTTGCCGGGTATGATGGTGTACCGGGGGGTGAAGCCGTTGTCGACGTCGATCCCCATCTCCTTCTGGGGCAGGTCGCGGATATGGCCGACCGTGGCGGCCACGGTGTAATCGGATCCCAGGTATTTCTTCAGCGTACGTACTTTGGTCGGCGACTCGACCACCACCAGCGGTTTTCCCATGATGCCTCTGTCCTTGATTCTTATGACCGCGTGCGCCCGGCCGGAGCCAGGGTGAATTGTTTTCCGGGCAGCTGCACGGCGCAGCCCTTGAGCTCCAGCTGGAGCAGCGCGGCGGCGAGCGCGCCGGGTGCCAGCCCCGCGCAGCGCTGCAGCGCATCGATGTGCACGGGGTAGGGGCCGAGGCATTGCAACACCCGCTGCTCCTCGGGCGTCAGGGGCGCGCCGCCGCCGGCGGTTTCGGCGGCCGGAGCGGACGATCGCTCTCCCCCGGGCGCGGGCAGCGCCAGCCGCGGCTTCAGTTCGGCGGCGATGTCCTGGGCGTTCTCGACCAGGATCGCCCCCTGGCGGATCAGGGTGTGGGTTCCCATGCTCTTGAACGAGTGGATGCTGCCCGGCACGGCGAACACCTCGCGGTTTTGCTCCGCGGCCAGCCTCGCGGTGATGAGCGCGCCGCTGTTCTTCGCCGCCTCGACCACCACGGTGCCGAGCGCCATTCCGCTGATGATCCGGTTGCGGGCCGGAAAATGGTGCGGGTCGGGCCCGGCCGCCAGCGGGAATTCCGAGACCACGGCTCCGGCGGCGGCGATCCGCCCGGCGAGGCTACGATGCTGCGGCGGGTAGAGGTTGTCAAGGCCGCTGCCCAGGACGGCGATCGTCCGCCCCCTGCCGGCCAGGGCCCCTTCGTGCGCCGCCCCGTCGATGCCGAGCGCCAGTCCGCTCACCACCGTGAAGCCGAGCTGCGCCAGGCCCTGGCTGATCCGGCGCGAGGTTTCGAGCCCGTAGGCCGTGGGAACGCGCGAGCCGACCACCGCGACGATGGCCTCATCGGCGCAGAGCTCCCCGCGCACATAGAGGACCGGGGGCGGGTCCGGGATCTCGCGCAAAAGCCGAGGGTAGTCCGGGTCGGCGAGGGTGAGCAGGCGGCAGCCGGAGCGCCGCGCCGCCGCCACCTCGGCCGGGGCGGAGGCCGGGAGCGGCTGGGAGCGGATAGCCCGGGCCAGCCGCTCCGTAACACCCTCGACCTGCGCAAGCGCCGCGCCCGTCGCCTCCAGGGCGGCCCCGGCGGAGCCGAAGCGATCGAAGAGCCGCTTGCAGATGAGGTTCCCCACCCCCGGTACGCTCTTCAGCTGCAACCAGCGGAGAATCTCATCCACGCCTGCGATGCCCCCTCTTCGGACGGGCGGCCGGGACCCATCAATGGAAAACCCCCTTGGAGCCCAAGGGGGTGACAACGGCCGGCTTGAAGTTGCGACGGGCGGTAGGTGCCGACCACCACCCCCACCAGCATGGCAAAGGCGAAATCCCGGATGATCTCCCCGCCCAGAATGAAAAGCGCCATCACCACGACGAAGACCGTACCGGCGGTCAGGATCGTGCGGCTCAGGGTCTCGTTGACGCTGCGGTTGATCACCGCCGCGAGCGGGCTCTTCAGCAGCTTCTTGAGGTTCTCCCGGATCCGGTCGTAGACGATGATGGTGTCGTTCAGGGAGTAGCCGATGATGGTGAGCAGGGCGGCGATCACGGTGATGGTGAACTCCCGCTCGGTGACCGAGAAGACCCCCACCGTGATGATGACGTCGTGCAGGAGCGCCACGATGGCCCCCAGGGCATACTTCAGGCCGAGCACCCAGAAGAGCGCCAGGGTCAGAGCGATCGCGGCCGCGATGATGAACGGCATGCTGACCCCGAACGTGTAAAGGGCGTAGACCGCGCCCCCCAGCACCAGGGCCACCACCCCGCTCTGGGCCCACTTGAACTCGAAGCGGCCGGAGATGTAGATGGCGATGAAGATCAGGGCGAAAAAGATGGCGAGCAGGGCCTTTTCACGCAGGTCCTTGCCCACCTGGGGGCCGACCATTTCGACCCGCCGGATTTCAGCGTTCGTGCCGGCGGCCTCCTCCAAGGCCTTTTTCAGCTTCGGGATCAGCTCGCCGGGCTGGATGTCGGCGACATCGGTGCGGATCAGCACCTCGTTGTCGGCCGCCTCGCCCATCCGCTGCACCGTGGCGCCGGAGATCTGCAGAGCGGCCAGCCCGTCCCGAATCCGGTCGATCGGGGTGGCCTGCGAGAATTTCACCTGGATAAGCGCCCCCCCGGCAAAGTCGATGCCGTAGCGGGGCCCCCCGTGCCAGATGAGGGAGATGACGCTGAGCAGGATGAGCACGCCCGAGAGGGTGAAGGCGATGCGGCGTTTGCCGACAAAGTCGAGGTTGACCCCGGGTTTGATGAGTTCCATAAAAGACGATCCTTATAAAGCGCAGCCCGGTGCGCGCGGCCTGGGCCCGTGTCAAATACTCAGTTGGCGGACCTTGCGCGTCGTGAGCACATAATCGAAGACAAGACGCGACACGACGATCGCGGTGAACATGCTTGCGACCACCCCGATGCTGAGCGTCACGGCGAAGCCTTTGACCGGCCCTGTGCCGAACTGGAAGAGGACGACGGCCGCAATCAGGGTGGTGATGTTGGCGTCCATGATGGTCGTGGTGGAGCGGTCGAAGCCGGCATCCGTGGCGGCGCGCGGGCTCTTCCCCAGCCGCAGCTCCTCGCGGATGCGCTCGTAGATCAAAACATTGTTGTCGACCGCCATGCCGATGGTCAGGATGATACCGGCCATGCCCGGCAGGGTCAGGGTGGCCCCGAAGGCTGCGAGCCCGGCACCGATCAGGACGATGTCGAGCACCACCTCGAACACGGCGAGCAGCCCGGCGAGCTTGTAGTAAAACCCCATGAAGAGCAGGACCAGGATCGCCCCCACGGCCATCGAGATCAGCCCGGCGCGGATCGAGTCCGCCCCGAGGGAGGGGCCCACGGTCCGCTCCTCCAGGATGGTGACGGGGGCGGGCAGGGCGCCGGCGCGCAACACGATGGCGAGGTCGCGGGCCTCCTCCATGCTGAAGCGGCCGGTGATGCGGGCCCGTCCGCCGGCGATCTTCTCCTGGATCGTCGGGGCGGAGTAGACCTTGTTGTCGAGGACGATGGCAAGCCGCTTGCCGACATTCTCGCCGGTGACGCGCTCGAACACCCGCGCCCCCTTTTTGTCGAAGTCGATCGAGACATAGGGCTCCCCGTACTGGGAGTCGATCTGCACGCGCGCGTCCGTGAGCGAGGCGCCGGTCAGAAGCGCGGTTTTGCGCACGAGGAAGGGGGTGCGGGCGGTGCGTTGCGTGGCCGGGTCTTCGTCGACCTTGAACAGCACCTCGGTGCCCGGGGGGGGGGACCCTTGGAGCGCGGTATTGACGTCGCGGGTGTCGTCCACCAGTTTGAACTCGAGCAGCGCGGTGCGGCCGATCAGGTCCTTGGCCCGTTCGGTATCCTGGATCCCGGGCAGCTGAACCAGGATGCGGTTCTCCCCCTGGCGGCGGATGTCCGGCTCGGCCACCCCGAACTGGTCGATCCGGTTGCGGATCGTCTCCAGGGCCTGATCGACCGCCAGTTTCTTGATCTGCTCCGCATCCGCGTCGGCCAGGTCGAGCACGAGCGAAAGTCGCTCGGGCTGCTCGCTCTGAATCCGGGAGCGCAGGTCCCGCAGCTCCTTGTCGAGGAGCTGCTTGAACTTGGCGATATTCTCGGCGCCGGTCACCTCGACCGCAATTTTGTTCGGCGCGGGGCGCTCCAGGAGGAGGTTCTGGATCTGATTCCGGCGCGCCAGGTCGCGGATTTCCGAGAGGTTGCGCTCGATCGTGCTCTCGACCGCCTTGACCGTGTTGACCTCCAGCACCAGGTGCATCCCCCCCTGGAGGTCGAGGCCCAGATTGACGCGCTTGTCCGGCCAGAGACCGGGCTTGAGCGTGGGCAGGGAATAGACCACGGCGGCAACGAGCACTGCCAGAACGATAATCAGCCTCAACGAAAAGCGTTTCAAGGTTCCATCCTTCTGCGGGACAAAAAGCAACGCCGTCCCCCGTCGGGGGCGGCGTTGGCGGTTCGCCCAGAGTCGACCGCTACTCGGTTTTGGTTTCGGGCGGAGGGGGACTGGCCGCCGGAATCACCCCGGCCACGTTGGCGCGGTTGATTTTCACCCGCACCTTGTCGGCGATTTCCACGGTGAGCGTGGTCTCGTCCAGGCCGGTCACCCGACCGTGCAGTCCGCCGGAGGTGATGATGCGGTCTCCCTTTTTGAGGGCGGCGACCATGCCGCGGTGCTCCTTGTTGCGTTTCTGCTGCGGGCGGATGAGCAGAAAGTAAAAGATCACGAACATCAGGATGAGCGGAATGAAGCTCGCGAAACCACCGGCGCCGCCCTCCGGCGCCCCACCCTGGCCCATGGCGTAGGCGATGTCGATCAAAACGATACCCTCCTTTTTTTATGAAAAAGTGGGGGTGATATACTGAATTTCCCACACAACGTCAAACCCTATCTGAAACAGGTGGTTGAAAAAGGTGGTTGAAAAACAAGGATCAGCCTGTCAGCCAAGGCGCGCGGCGATTTGGAAAGCGCGGCATATTCATGAATATGTGGGCAGTTACAATGGCTGCACGACATAGGATCACAGCCTGAGGCGCCTGTTTTCGACAATCTGTTCAAGGTTCACTGAGGATTTTGGACTCCCCGGGCACCAGCGCCGGGTCGGCCTCGACTTCCAGGCTGATGCGGCGGCGGGTCTCGAACTCGAGCAGGTCGCGCCGCTTG
>JALOOS010000021.1 GCA_025454275.1 Desulfobacterales bacterium
GCGGCACAAGGCCGATCGGCGTTTCGCGCGCACCGGCTTTGCCGCTCACCCGCTCGCACATCCACTTGAGCACGCGGCTGTTTTCGCCGTAGCCCGGCCACAGGAACTTCCCCTCCGGGCCCTTGCGGAACCAGTTGACGTAAAAGATGCGCGGGGCCTTGGGGCCGAACCGATCGCCCATTTCGAACCAGTGCTGGAAGTAGTCGCCCATGTTGTAGCCGCAAAAAGGCTTCATGGCGAAAGGGTCGCGCCGCAGGTTGCCCACCGCGCCGATGTTGGCGGCCGTCTGCGCCGGCCGCCGAAGACGAAGATGTCGATCGGCACCCCCTCGGGCTTCTCCCAGTCCTGGCTGATGACAGGGCACTGTGCGGCCGGAGCGGTAAACCGGGCGTTGGGGTGGGCCGCATCCCGTTTGCTGCCCGGGGTCCAGTCCTTGCCTTTCCAATCGATGGCATGGCTCGGCGGCGGGCCGTCGAACCCTTCCCACCAGATGTCGCCCTCGTCCGTGAGCGCGCAGTTGGTGAAGATGATGTTCTCCTTGAGGCTGTCCATGGCCGCCGGGTTGGATTCGTAGGAGGTGCCCGGAGCCACCCCGAAAAATCCGCTCTCAGGGTTGATGGCATAGGGGCGGCCGTCCGGCCCGGTCTTCATCCAGCAGATGTCGTCGCCGATGCACTCGGCCTTCCAGCCGGGGATGGTGGGGTGGATCATGGCGAGGTTGGTCTTGCCGCAGGCCGAGGGAAAGGCGGCGGCGATGTGGAACCGCCGCCCCGCAGGGTCGGTCAGCCTCAGGATCAACATGTGCTCGGCCATCCACCTCTCGCGCCGCGCGACGGCCGAGGCGATGCGGAGGGCCAGGCATTTCTTCCCGAGCAGGGCGTTGCCCCCGTAGCCCGACCCGTAGGACCAGATCAGGTTCTCGTCCGGAAAATGGCTGATGTATTTCTGCTCGATCGGCGCGCAGGGCCAGGGCACGTCCTTCTGACCGGGCGCGAGGGGAGCGCCGATCGAGTGCAGGCAGGGGATGAACTCGCCCTCCGTGCCCAGGACCGCGAGCACCCGGCTCCCCACACGGGTCATGATGTGCATGTTGCAGACCACGTAGGGGCTGTCGGTGATCTCGACGCCGATCTTGGCGAGCGGGGATCCGATCGGGCCCATGGAGAAGGGGATGACATAAAGGGTTCGGCCGCGCATGCATCCCTTGTAATAGCCGCGCATGGTGCGCTTGAGCTCGCCGGGATCGGTCCAGTTGTTGGTGGGGCCGGCCTCGATCCGGCTGGGGGTGCTGATGAAGGTGCGGTCCTCGACCCGGGCGACGTCGCTCGGGTCGGAGCGGAAGAGGAAGCTGTTGGGGCGCTTGGCGAGGGGGATGGCCGCACCGCCGGCCGCCATCTGGCGCATCAGCCGATTGTACTCCTCCGTTGAGCCGTCGCACCAGTGGATCCGGTCGGGTTCGCACATCCGGGCGCATTCCTGGACCCACTGATTGAGCAGGGGATGGTTCGAGGGCGCTTTCATGGGCATCGATCTCCAATCGTCGGAATTGGACTCCCGGTGTCGACGGCTTCCAGGAAAGTCGTCAAGGCCTATAACGATGTTATTTTAGGGTTTGTGGGAAGTCAAGAAAAAGGCGGGAATAGCAAACACTCACCACCCTCCGTTGACTCCCGCGCCCCCATCGGCTATCCTCCGTAAATCCTCAGGCGATGCGCATGGGACGCCCGCTGAAGGAGTTCGCCACCTCGGTCCGAGTCCGCCGCCATGGTTCAATCCGCCGCGACCGCCCTGCGGTCCTTTTTCTGCAACCCGGCCGTGCGCCGGAGCCTCGCACTGGCCGCCGTGTGGCTCGTCATCGTCAACATCTTCGCCCTGATGGCCTTCAACCGGCTGAATCTGGGGCTCGACACCGCCATGGGGTGGATCACCCCGGAAATCTATAAAGTCAAGCAAAGCTGGAACATCATCGATCTCCACAACCGCTGGGACGCCGCCTGGTACCTCGATATCGCCGAAAAAGGCTACTACCTGCGGGGCGAGGGCGAGCAGGCCAACGTGGTGTTCTTCCCGCTCTACCCGCTGCTGGTCCGCCTGGCGGGGTTTCTGACCGGCGGGAACCTGGTTCTGGCCGGCTGGATCGTCAGCAGCCTCTTTCTCGCACTCGCCGTGGCCACGCTGACCCGGCTCACCCAGGAGTTCCATCCGGAGCTCGACCCGACCGGCCCGGTGCTCTGTCTCCTGGTCTTTCCTACCGCCTTCTTCCTGAACGCCGTCTACACCGAATCGCTCTTTCTCTTTCTTTCGCTGGCCGCGACTTATTTCGCCCTCAAGCGCCGCTTCGTCTGGGCGGCGGTCCTGACAGCCCTGGCCTCCGCCACGCGGGTGGCCGGCCTGTTCCTGTGCGTTATTCTCCTCGTCGAATTCATCCAGGCCCATGGCGTCCGGGCCCTGTTCTCACCGCGCCGAGCCTGGCCCCTTCTGATCGCCCCCCTCGGGGTCCTCGCGTTCTTCATGCACCACTGGATCGTGTTCGGTGATTTTTTTCTCTTCCTGAAGGTTCAGCGATCCTTCGGCCGCGATTTCCAGTCGGACCTGGCAGAGTACCTGATCGTGCGCAACAACCCCGACATGGTCCACACCCTGCTCGACCTCACCTTCACGCTCATCGCGATCCTCTTCACCTTTCTTGCACTGAAGCGCTTCCGGCTCTCCTACGGCCTATACATGCTGGTGTCCCTGGCGGTGGCCCTGAGCACGGGAACCGCCCTCGGAATCGCCCGGTACGCCATGGTGATGTTCCCCATCCACCTTCTCGCGGCCGGCATCCCCTCCTTTGTCGGTCGCAGCGCCTGGCTTTTCGCCTCCAGCCTGCTGCTGGCCCTCAATATCACCCGCTTCGTCCACCATTACTGGGCCGGGTGACAGGAGCGGCCATGAACGCGATCGCACCGATACCCCCCTCGCCCCAAAAAACCGCCGGCCGCCGGCCGATGGTCAGCGTGGTCGTACCCGCCTTCAACGAGGCGGAGAGCATCCCCCTGCTTCACGGGAGGGTCGCCGCGGTGCTGGATGCGATCGTCCCCGGCGACTGGGAGCTCATCTTCGTGGACGACGGCAGCCGCGATGCCACCTGGGCGGTGATCTCCTCCCTGGCCGAGAAGTCGCCCGCCGTCCGGGGAGCCCGGCTGTCGCGCAATTTCGGCCACCAGTATGCCCTCATGGCCGGGATGGAGATGGCGGCCGGGGAGGCCGTGATCAGCATGGACTGCGACCTCCAGCACCCGGTGGAGATGCTCCCCGTTCTGATCGCGAAATGGCGGGAGGGGTTCAAGGTCGTAAAAACGCTGCGCGAGGACGACCGCGAGCTCGGCTGGTTCAAGCGGGTCACCTCGCGCGGCTTTTACCGCCTCTTTTCGTATCTGAGCGGGGTCAAGATGCAGCCGGGCATGGCCGACTTCCGCCTGCTCGACCGCCAGGCCCTGAACGAGCTGATGCGCTTCCGGGAGGAGGGCCTTTTCCTGCGCGGCCTGACCGAATGGATCGGCTTTGCCTCCTGTGCCGTGCCCTACCGGGCCGGGGAGCGAGCCTGCGGACGGTCCCGCTACAGCTTCCGCAAGATGGTGAGCCTCGCCTGGAGGGGGGTCAGCTCGTTTTCGATCCTGCCCCTCAGGCTCGGCATCATGCTCGGCCTGATCGGGAGCGTCGTCTCGGCATTCGGCGTCTTCTACGCCTTCTACGGCAAGATTTTCGGCTATGGCACGGTCCCCGGCTGGGCCTCGACCCTGATGGTGGTCTCGCTGCTCTTTTCGCTGCTCTTCGTCTACCTGGGGATCCTCGGCGAATACATCGGCCGCATCGTGATCGAAGTGCGCCGGCGCCCGCGCTTCATCGTCGGCGAAACCACGGGGCGCCCGCGCCGGGATCCCCCGCCCCCCGCCCCGTGAAGCACCCCGCCCCCGCCATCCGGCTGGTCGTAAACGCCGACGACCTGGGCGTATCGGAGCGCGTCAACGAAGGGATCCTCCTCGCCCACCGCCGCGGTATCGTGACCGCAGCCTCCCTGATGGCGGTGGGCCGCGCCTTCGACCAGGCGGTCGACTGGTGCCGGGCGTTTCCTGCGCTTGACGTCGGGGTGCATTTGACCCTGGTGGCGGAAACCCCGTTGCGGCCGAAGTCGCCCCTGGCCGGCCCGGACGGCCGCCTCCCCGCGAGCGCCGGCGCCTTCCTGCTGCGCTGGGCGGCCGGCGGGTTCCGGCGGGAGGAGCTCCGCGCCGAGTGCACAGCCCAGATCGAACGGGTCCTGGGCCGGGGCCTGCGCGTCACTCACCTCGACAGCCATCAGCATGTGCACGCCTTGCCCGGGGTGGCCGAGCTTTGCCTGGATCTCGCCGCACGCTATGGGATCCCCTTCGTACGGGTACCTGTGGAACAGACGGCAGTGGAGGCTCCGCCCGGCCGGCACGAGTTGAAACGGATCGGCGGCGCGGCGGCCCTCGGCATCACCTGGGCGCTGGCGCGGCTTGCCGGCGCAAGGCCGCCGGAGGGCCGAGGGTTGAGATTTATAGGGTTTCTGGACGGCGGGCGCCTGAATCGCGGCCGGCTCGATCGGCTGCTCCGCCGGCTGCGGCCGGGGGGGCCCTATGAGCTCATGTGCCACCCCGGATTCGCCCCGGAGGAGGCGGAGATCCGCCGCTGGGGCTACCGCCACGAAGAGGAGCTGCACGCCCTGGCCGACCCGGCGCTCAGGACCGCTCTCCCCGGCCGCGGCATCCGGCTTTGCCGCTTCGCTGACCTCATCTGAGCTTCGCTCCCCCGGCACAACTTTGGCAAAGGGGGGAGAGGGGATTTTCCCAAGGATTGCCAGGGTTGATTAAACCCGATCCGGCCGGTCGGCCGGCGGGTCGGGGGGCTTCCGCGCGACAAAGAGATGGTGGCTGACCCAGTTCGCGGAGTGAAGGGGCCGCGACTCCACCACGGCAAGGCCCGCCTGTTCCAGCGCCAGGCGGTAGGTTTCGGGCGATTCGAAGTGCGGCCGGTCCCCCTTGGTGATCCTGAACACCCGCACCGACAACGCCTCCTGGGCCATGATGGCCCAGTATTTCCAGCGCGGCCGGTCGACCACCTCCTTCATGACCAGCCGCCCCCCCGGCCGCAGGACCCTGGCGCAGCCGGCCAGGATTTCGGCCCAGACATCCCGCCGTACGGTGTAGAGCACGTCGACGATCGACACCGCATCAAAGGCGGAAGATTGAAATTCTCCCAGGCTGCGGGCGCAGAACTCGACCCCGGGAAGGGCCGATCGGCGGGCGACGGCGATTTTCTCCGCGTCGTGGTCGACGCCGCAGAGCTGAAGCCCCCTCCGGGAGGGGTCCCTTGCCAGCAGGTTGAGGAGCAGGCCGTGGCCGCAGCCCATGTCCAGCACCGCCCCCCGGGTCGGAAAACACTCCATGAGCGGCGTAAAGGGGCAGGTCAGCGCGCGCACAAGGGCGTGCACGCGGGTCCCCGCGGCTTCCCCGCGGTAGATGCTCCAGGCGGCGCGCACGTTATTCATGGCGGGTGAACATGGCCCAGAACTGCGCGCCGACCGGAACTCCCGCCAGCGCGGCGTCGATGGCCCGCAGGAATTTTACCCGCTGCCAGGCGGGAGGGAAGATATTGAGGTAGGCGTGGCGCATGTAGCGGCAGCCGCTCGCCTCGAAGAGGCGGCGGACCGCGATGAGCGAGAGCAGTCGGGCCTCCTTGTCGAAGGGGCAGACCTTCACGAGCAGACGGGCCAGGGGGTTGATCGGATTGTGCTCCCAGATCACCAGGCGCGCCCCCGGCGACATCCGGGCGTGAAGTTCCCTTGCCGCCTGTGCCCGGTCGAGCGGAGCGATGTGGTGAAAAACGTTGCAGCTGATGATGAAATCGAACCCCTTTCCGGGCGGGAGCTCATGCAGGCGCCGCGCCAGGCGCACGCGCGGGTCGCCCGCAATCCGCTCGGCCTCCCGGAGCGATTCGATCGAGGGCTCAACACCGAAAAGCCGCAGGCGGCCGGCCTCAAGCAGGGGCTGCAGCGGGCCCGCATCCAGAAGGTAGCGGAAGAGGCGGCCGTTGCCGCACCCGAAGTCCAGGTAGCGGAACTCCCCGCTGCCGGTGCCCTTCCCGATCCATCGTGCGACCCACTCGGCTTTCTGGCGTACGAACTCATCGCTGCTGACGCCCGGGGGCAGACTGCGGTCGTGGATCCTCTCGTAGTCGCGCGCCACGCGGTCGAACACCGTATTGCCCATTCGGGGAGAGCTCCCGCAATTGAGGCGGATAAACAGGCCGCCGGTTGAAGCCGGGCCGGCGCCTTTGTGCCTGAGGAGCCGGCCCGAACGTTTCCCATACCACTGCGGTCGTGGCCTGTCAAATCGGCCGGTTATCGAATGTTAATAAGTTTCAAGTGATTGGAACCCAATGGCCCGATTCGCATAGCGCACCCTATGTCCCGCGCCCACCGGGTAGATGTCGCACGCGGCCGACTTCGGGGCTTTTCGGCCGCCCGGACGGTTTGACAAGCCAGCGGCCGCCTCTTAGATTGTCCCGCAGGAAATTCAATCCACCTTCACCCCAAACGTTAGGACGAAAACGCATGTTTGAAACCCGAGAAGAGGTCTTGGAAAAGGTTCTGGCAATGCCGCGGCCGAAGTGCCCGCACTGCGGCGTGGAGATGAATCTGTGGGAAGAGCCGCCGATGCGGATCGGTGACGGGCTCGGCTGGGGCACACCCTACCTCTTCGTCTGTTTCAACGATGAATGCCCCCTCTACCAGTCAGGCTGGAAGCATATCGAGGAGAGCTATGCCCACCGGGCCTCTTACCGCTGCATGAACTACCCGGGCAGCGAGGTGTTCGAGTGCGTCCCGGTCTTCAGCGACATGGGCATGCGCGGCCAGATCGTGGACGAGCAAGCCATGGCCGAGCAGGAGGCCGCCAAGGAGGCGATCAAGCGCGGCTTCAACCTGCTCGCCGACTACTACACCACCCGGGAGGGGCCGGCCATTCTGCAGCTTCTCCTCGACCCCCAGCAGCCCGCGCGTGTGCGCCTCAAGGCCGCAGAGATGATCGGGGACATCGGCGAGACCGAGGCGATCGAACCCCTTCGCAACCTGCACTTTCCCAACGAGACCATCCAAAAGAAGGTGGACGAGGCCATCGCCAAGATCCATGAGCGGCATTTCACGCGCGAGTGCCCGTTCTGCGCCGAGATCATCAAGAGCCGGGCGAGCGTCTGCAAACACTGCGGCAAAGACGTTGCCGGGAAATAGGCTCGAATCCGTACCTGCCCATGCCGTTCTTATTCAATTGCCGCAAGCTGAATCCGCTCAGGTATGCCGCCGCTCCCCCTGTTGCCGCCAGCCGTTCATTCGGGTTGCTCCTGCTCGCCGCCCTCTTGCTCCAGATGGCGGGGCCGCCTGCCCTCCTCGCTCCGGCCGCGGCGGCCGCGGTTGATTTTCCCACGCTGATGCAGGCGAAGGTGGCGGAAGCCGTGGCCGGCCGGCAGATGATCTGCCGCGGTGAGCTCATTTGCGGAATCGCCGAGCTGCCGCGCTTCTATGCTCAGCGCGGGTACCGGGCCGCTTGGCATGATACCGGCGGCTCGTTTGCGGCAGCCGAAACCCTGCTGGAAGAGATAAAACGCGTTGGCGAGGACGGACTCGACCCCCAGGACTACCACCTGCGGACGCTACAGACACTTCTGGAAACAGCCCGGAGCGGGCAGGTGTCCGGAACCGCCGCGGATCCGGCGCTGCTCGTGGACCTCGATTTCCTGTTGACGGACGCCTTCCTGCTTTTAGGCTCCCACCTGCGGGCCGGCCGGGTAAACCCGAAGACCCTGCATACCGAATGGGTGGTCCGATTGGACCCGGAGGTCGATTTCACCCGGATCCTTCAGTCGGCGCTCGAATCCGGGGGGATCGGTGAGGCCCTTGACGGGCTGCGCCCTATCCACCCCGAGTACCGCGCCCTTAAGGGCGCCCTGGTGGACTACCGCCGCCTCGCCGCAGCGGGCGAATGGCCGCAGCTGCCCTCTTCCGCGCGATGGGAGCCGGGCGATACCGGTGAGATCGCCGAGCTTCTGCGGGGACGGCTGATCGCATCGGGAGATCTCGCACCCGGAGCAGGCGGCGCCGGCCCCGGCCATGAGCTTTCAGAGGGCCTGCGCCGGTTCCAGGCCCGCCACGGCCTGGAGGCGGACGGCCGCATGGGGGCTCAGAGCCTTAAGGCCCTCAATGTGCCGGCAGCGGAACGGGTCCGCCAGATCGAGCTCAACCTCGAGCGCTGGCGCTGGCTGCCGGCCGATCTCGGCCCGCGCCACATCCGGGTCGATGTCCCACGCTTCGAGCTCTCGGTTGTTGAAGAGGGGGAGGTCGTGATGCGCATGCGGGTCGTAGTGGGGCGCGACTACCGGCGCACCCCGGTCTTCAGCAGCCTGATGGACCATCTCGTCTTCAACCCGGATTGGACCATTCCCCCGCGCATCGCCGTTCAGGACATCCTGCCCAAGGCCCGCAAAGACCCCGGGTACATGCGCCGCGAACATATCCGCGTCTTCGACGGCTGGGGCCGCGATGCGGCCGAGCTCGATCCGGATGCGATCGACTGGAACGCGGTGACGGCGGCCGATTTTCGCTACAAGCTCAGAAAGGATCCCGGCCCGAAAAACGACCTGGGCCGGGTCAAGTTCATGTTTCCGAACGATTTCAACGTCTATTTGCACGACACACCCTCGCGCAGACTCTTCGAGCGCAGCATGCGCGGTTTCAGCTCCGGCTGCATCCGCATCGAAAAGCCGCTCGAACTCGCCGCTTACCTCCTGCAGGACTCCCCCGCCTGGCCCCCCGAGGCCGTTACGGCCGCCGTCGATTCCGGCCGGATGCGCACGGTGATGCTCCCCCGCCGGATCCCGGTCCACCTGATCTACATGACGGCCGGGGTGGACCCGGAGGGCCGCGCGGAGTTTCGCCCGGACATCTACGAGCGCGACCCCGTTCTCGACCGCGCGCTGCGGGCGAAGCCGCCCAGGATACCCTGAACAGGAACGAGAACCGATTGAAAAAACTGGATTACTTGGAGAAGGGGCGGGTGGGGTCTACCAGGCGCGCACGCGTCCGACGTCGATGTGCACGAAGTCCGATTTAGAGTAGTAACCGACCCCGCCGGCGGCCAGCGACCGGGCAAGGGCCCCCACATCGGAGGTGCGCACCCCGGGCACGCGGATATCGATCGCCTTCCCGTGCACATGCAGGCTTTGGGAGGCGACCCCGCGGTTGCAGCGGTGCAGGACGGCGTTGGTCGCGGCCGAGCGGAAACCGGAGATGACGTGGAACGGGCCGCAGCCTCCCAGCCGCTGCGAAAGGGTGTGAAGCAGGTCGAGCAGTTCTCCGTCAATGGGGTGGACCTCCCCGCTGCGGTGGTCCCTCAGGATATGGTAGATCGCCCCGAGGGCCTTCGGGTCGTAGTCTCCCGTGCGGAAGTAGCAGGCGTCGAGCCTCTCCCCGGTATGGGTGTTGAAAAAGGAGAGCCGGCGTTCGGATGGAGACGCTTTTTGAAGGGCGGCCGAGAGCGGGTTTGGCAGCAGGCAGGCGGAGGCTGCCAGCAGCCCCAGCCGCAGAAACCGGCGGCGGTGGATGGGGACGGCGGATCGGCAGTGCTCCGTGGGGGGCTCGGCTATCGGCAAAACGTGTCTCAACCTCCAGTATTATTTAAGTTTATCCTAATTTACGGGAACTGTCAAACCTCCCCGCCCCGCCGGGCCGCATTGACTCGCTCGCGATCATAGGTGCGGAAGATCAACTCCTCCCGCAGCCGCCGCTCCCCGGGCAAGGGGGTGGGCTCGATCGATCGAGATCGAGTCTCAGCCCGGGTGGGTATGGCCGTCAACCCCTCCCCGAGGAGCCGGCCCGACACGGTGTCGAGGACAAGGGCGCTCTTTCCATCCGACACAACCGCAAACGGGATCTGGTGGGTGTCCAGGAGGCGTGCGGCCGCCAGGATCTCCCGTTCGCATGAGCCGAGGGAGCCCGCCGCGCACCTCAATGCCATCACCCGCCGGCCGGCCACCTTCACCACCAGGTCGACGGCGGAGCGGTAGGTCTCGCCGCCGATCTCCATCGCGATCGGCACCTCGACCTCGATCTCCCCTCGATCGAAGCCTTTCTGCTCGACGAGCAGGCGCTCCACGGCCTGGCGGTTTTCCTCGGCGCCGATGTTGGGAACCGGTTTTCCCGTTACGAAGTCGACCAGGGTCTCGTAGGGTTTGAGGGGGGCAGGCATGCGCGGGCGCTCCGGGTCACTCTTCCGCAGGCCGGGCGCGCGAAGGGCGCTCGCCGCCGGTCCGGTTTCTTTTCGCTCCGGTGAGTTTGAGGCGCCGGGCATCGGTCCAGAGGCCCTCGAGATCGTAGAACTGGCGCACCGATTCGAAAAAGACGTGGATGATCACGTAGCCGTAGTCCAGGAGCACCCACTGGCCCTCCTTGGCGCCTTCCACGCTGAGGGGTTTGATCTTCCGTTTGCGCAGCTCGCGCTCGACGTGCTCGGCGATGGCGGTCACCTGGCGGCTGGAGCGTCCGCTGCAGATGATGAAGGCATCGGCGATCGAGGTGAGACCGCGCAGGTCCAGCACCGCCACATCGACGGCCTTCCTGCCCAGGACGGCATCGATGAAAGGGGCGAGGGATGTCTCTAACTCCTCGGTCATGCGTATAGTCCTTTGGCGTAAATGTGTGCGACCACCTCGGCCGGCGCCAGGAAACGGATCGACCGGCCGGCGGCCGCCATCTCCCGGATCCGGGTGCTGGAGATCGCGAGCGCGGTGACAGGCTGAAGCCTCACCGGCTTGAAGCCTCCGGCCAGGAACCCCTCCGGGCTCTCCGCGACCGGATCTCCGGGAGATAGGGCGCTCAGCACCCGCACCACCTGGTCCCGGTCGCTTTCGCCCCCCGCCGTGTGGGGGCCGGGACGGGACATGACGATCACCCGGACCTGGGCGAGAATCTGCCGGCAGGCTTTCCAGGTATCGATTTCAAGAAAGGCGTCCAAACCCATGATGAGGGCGATTTCGGCCCCGGGCAGCGTCTCGCGGAAGTGTCCGACCGTGTCGATGGTGTAGGAGGGCCCCTGCCGGCGGATTTCGACGTCCGACACCGTCAGCTCCGATCCGCTGCCGACGGCAAGCTCGAGCATCCGCAACCGCTCCCCGGCGGCGGCCACCGCTCCCTGCCCCTTGTGCGGGGG
>JALOOS010000229.1 GCA_025454275.1 Desulfobacterales bacterium
CCTGCGCGGTCTCGGCCGTCATCCTGAGGATCTGCTCGGTCGCCTTCTGCGCCTTTTTCGTCTTTTCGGCCCTTTTCAACTACCTGCCGTTCTACCTCTCCGGTCCGCCCTTCAGGCGCATCCGGTGATCACTCCGTGATCGTCGCCGCGATCGCTACGATCGGCGTGTGGCGGCGGCAGCCGCCGATGCCGGCCTCCTCCGGGCCGCCGCTCGGGCGGCGGCGGCCGGAGACTCCGGCATTGCACTGCTCCGAAACATGCGGTAGGAATGACAATCACCCATCACGATTCGTTCCGGAAGGCAACAGGGAGGTTCAACATGCTGTGGGTCACTCGTTCCCACGTTCACGTCGACCGGGTCGCCTGCCCTTGGCTGATCACCCGGTTCATCGATTCGGAGGCCCAGTTTCTCTTCGTCCCCAAGGGCGAGGTGATGGGCGCGGCCCAGCGCGAGGGCGCCATCCCCTTCGACTGCCCCGGCGCCGTGCTCAACCACGAGGGGGAGCTCTGCACTTTTGACGTCATCATCCGCAACTACGGCCTGACCGACCGCGCCCTGCTGCGCATGGCGAAGATCGTCAACGCCGCCGACACCGAGCGGCTCGACAAAGACCCTCTCGCCGCGGGCCTCGAGGCCCTTGCGGTCGGCTTCAGCCTGCGCTATCCCGACGACATGCAGAACATCGAGCGGCAGTTCGAGCTCTACGACGCGCTCTACGCGTGGTGCCGCCTGGAGACGGCGAAGGAGAAATATTTAAATTAAGGAGGCGACATGGCCGATCTGAACCTGCTGCGGGAGCTGTCCCTGGAGGGCGACACCCGGATCGTGATGCTGGTGCTGGACGGACTGGGCGGGCTGCCGCGCGAGCCCGGAGGGCCGACCGAGCTCGAGTTCGCCCGCACGCCGAACCTCGACCGCCTGGCGGCCGAGAGCATGCTCGGCCTCTCGATCCCGATCGGAAACGGGCTCACCCCGGGCTCGGGCCCCGGCCACATGGCGCTCTTCGGCTACGATCCGGTGCGGTTCCTCATCGGCCGGGGGGTTCTGGAGGCGCTCGGGATCGGCTTCGCCCTGACGCCCGCGGACCTGGCCGCGCGGGGCAATTTCTGCACCGTCGATGCCGAGATGCGCATCACCGACCGCCGCGCCGGCCGGATCCCCACGGCGACATGCGCCGAGCTGGTCGAAAAGCTCCGCGCCATCCGGCTGGAGGGGGTGGAGATATTCGTCGAACCGGTCCAGGACTACCGCTTCGCCCTCATCTTCCGGGGGCCGGGGCTATCCGCCCGGCTGAACGAGACCGACCCGCAGAAAACCGGGGTGCCCCCGCTGCCGGTCGCAGCCCAGGCCGAGGAGGCCCGCCGCGCGGCGGAGATCGCCAACCGCTGGATCGCCGCCGCCCGCGAGATCCTGAAGGCGGAACGGCCGGCCAACATGGTGACCCTGCGGGGGTGGGCCACGGAGCCGGGGCTGCCGCGCTTTGACGAGGTCTACAAGCTGAAGGCCCAGGCCCTGGCCGTCTACCCCATGTACAAGGGGCTCGCCATGCTGGTGGGGATGAACGTGCTGCAGGGGCTGCGCCGCCTCGAGGACCAACTGGAGGCGCTCCGCGCGAACTGGACGAGCTACGATTTCTTCTTCATCCACTACAAGTACACCGACAGCCGCGGCGAGGACGGGAACTTCGAGGCCAAGGCCGCCGAGATCGAGAAGGTGGACGCGGTCATTCCGCAGATCCTGGCGCTCAAGCCCGATGTGCTCATCGTGACCGGCGACCACAGCACGCCGGCGGCCTGGAAGGCCCACTCCTGGCACCCGGTGCCCACGCTGATCCACGCCCCGGGCCGCAGTCGCCGCAATGCCGTAACAGGATTCGGCGAGACCGAATGCCTCAAGGGGGTGCTCGGCCAGTTCCCGGCCGTGGACCTGATGCCGATGGCGCTCGCCTTTGCCGGCCGCATGGCCAAGTTCGGCGCCTGAGGAGGGCAGAGGGGGCCCTTTACGGGCGCAGGATGAGCCGGGCGTCGACCACGCTGAGATCCTCCCCGGTGCCCTTGACCGGGTTGAGGTCGATTTCGGCGACGGCGGGCAGCGCGCGGGTGAGGAGGCTCACGCGCGCCATGAGCTCCGCGACGGCCGCCAGGGAAACTCCCGCCGTTCCGCGGACCCCCTCGATCACCCCCCGCCCGGGCAGGCGCCGGAGCCGGGCGAGCGCCTCCGCCGCCGAGAGCGGCGCCAGGGCGAAGACCGCCGCGTCGAGCGCCTCGGCGTAAATCCCGCCAAGGCCGGCCATCACCAGGTGCCCGAAGCCCTCCTCGCGCACGGCCCCGAGAATCACCTCCGGCCCGGCGACCATCTTCTGAACCAGAACTCCGTCCACCCCCGGGATCGCCGCCAGTTCCGCGAAAGCTCTCGCGGCGCCGCGCCGGGTGGAGATCCCCAGCCGCACCCCGCCCACATCGGTTTTGTGCAGAATGCCGGCCGCCTTCAGGGCCAGGGGAAAACCGATCTGCCGGCAGGCGCGGTCGAGCCCTGCAAGGGTCCGGACGAGGGCCTGGGGCGGCAGCCGGAAGCCGGCCGCACGGAGCAGCGCCGCGAGCGCAGCCGTGCCGGCGGCCGGCCCTGCCCACCCGGCGGCGGCGCGGCGGACGGCGCGGCGGTCGAACCCCGCCATCCGCACCACGGGCGAAAAGAGCCGGGGCCGGTGGAGGAGCCGCCCCAGCGCCCGGCCGGCCGAGACCTCGTCCGTGAGATAGACGCCGCCCGCGGCCCGCAAGGAGGCAAGCCTGGCCGCGCTCGTCGTCGCGGAGCTGATCACGGGGATGATCGGGACGGGTCCCTTGCGGGCGGCGGCCAGGGTTTCGAGGAAAATCCCCCCTTCGTCCACCAGTCCGGAGGCCCCGTCGATGGTGAGGATCACATCCAGGCGGCGCTTTTCCCCGGCCCCCACGATTTCCAGGATCCGTCGCGTCTTCGGGCCGTCTTTCGACGGCAGGCAGTCGAGCGGGTTGGCCAGGGTGGCCTCCGGGGGCAGCACCCTCCGGAGGCGCTCCCGGGTGCGACGGCGAGGCTGCGGCAGCTTAAACCCCTGGCGCGAGAGCTCATCGGCGAGCATCACTCCCGGTCCGCCGGCGCTCGTGACCACAAAGGCCCTCCCGCCGGCGACCGGGCCGCCGGCGGCCGCATGCACGCAGGCGAGATCGATCATCTCCGCCTTGCTGGCCACCCGGATGATGCCGGCCTTCTCGAAGAGGGCCTGCACCGCGCGCTCGGGGGTCGACAGGGCGCCGGTGTGGCTCAGGGCGGCGCGGGCGCCGGCGGCGGTGGTGCCGGACTTGATGCCGACGAGAAGGCAGCCTTTCGCCGTGAGGCTGCGGGCGTGCCGCAGGAGGCGCTCCGGTGTGCGGATCCGCTCCATGTAGAGCAGGATGAGGCGCGCGCTCCGGGCGCCGAAATTGAGGTCCAGGAGGCCCAGAATGTCCTCGATCCCGACCTGGACGGAGTTGCCGACGTTCACGGTGCTGCTGAAGATTAGGCCGCGCTCGGTCGCCTGCTCGACGATGAAATCCATGACGGCCCCGGAGCCGCAGACCAGGTCGATCCGCGCGGGGAGCGGCCGGGTGAGGATGCCGGATCACGGTCATGCCGGCCGCTTCGGCGATCGCCAGCAGCCGCCGTTCCTCGGCCCGGCCGGCCGCGTTCATCTCCCCGAACCCCGCACTCATCACGATCGCCGCGCGCGCCCCCTTGCGCGCCAGCGCCTCGAGAGCCGTCCGGACCTTGGGCGCGGGGATGGCGATCAGGGCGAGCTCGGGGGCTGCGGGCAGCTC
>JALOOS010000022.1 GCA_025454275.1 Desulfobacterales bacterium
TCGAGGAGATCCTGCTCCGCCCGGGACTCGGTGGCGGTGCGGGTCTCGACCTCCTTCAGCATGCTGTCCATGATGTGGTTCATCAGGAACAGCAGGATCTCTCGTTTGCTTTTGAAGTGCCGATAGATGGCGGCCTCCGTGATCTCGACCTCTTTCGCAATGGCCCGGACCGTCAAATGCTCGCTGCCTTTGCGGATGATGAGTTTTCGCGCCGCCGCGATGATCTGAGTCTTGCGTGCAACCGTGCTTTTCCGCTTCTGCACCATCGTCGCCTCTCCTTGCCTTGGACTGCCGGCAGGGTCTGATAAGGATAGATCCGGCCGCCGGCCGTATCGCTACCGGCGTATACCTAACGCAAACCCCACCGGGAAGTCCACAACATTTTACTGCCGGGGTGCCGTGCGGGTTGACTTGGCAGCCCGCTCGGCTATACTGCCCATTCGTTGTTTGATTCAGCTCCTCGGCCGTGATATGACGACACGCACTGCCGGATTGCAGCCTTATTTCACCAGGAGGGGACACTATGGAACGCAAGAAAATTTTCCTCGGTGAGGAGGAGATCCCGCGCCAATGGTACAACATCCTGGCGGACATCAAGATGAATCCGCCCCTGGGACCGGACGGCAAGCCGGTCAGCCCGGAGATGCTGGCGCCGGTCTTTCCCATGAACCTGATCGAGCAGGAGGTGAGCAGCCAGCGCTGGATCGACATCCCCGAGGAGGTGCTGCGGATCTACCGGATCTGGCGCCCGAGCCCCCTCGTACGGGCCTTTGCGCTCGAGAAGGCGCTCGATACCCCCGCGCATATTTACTTTAAGTACGAGGGCACGAGCCCTCCGGGGAGCCACAAACCCAATACCGCGGTGCCGCAGGCCTACTATAACAAGGTCTTCGGGATCAAACGCCTGGTCACCGAAACCGGCGCCGGCCAGTGGGGCAGCGCGCTGGCCTTTGCCTGCGCCCAGTTCGGCCTGGAGTGCAAGGTCTACATGGTGCGGGTCAGCTTCGACCAGAAACCCTACCGCAAGGTCATGATGCAGACCTGGGGGGCGAACTGCGTGCCGAGTCCCAGCACCGAGACCAAGGCCGGGCGCGACATTCTGGCCGAGCACCCGGACTCGCCGGGCAGCCTGGGCATCGCCATCAGCGAGGCGGTCGAGGCGGCCGTAAGCGATGGCTCCGGCCGGACGCGGTACTCCCTGGGCAGTGTCCTCAACCACGTCATGCTCCACCAGACCGTGATCGGTCTGGAGGCCAAGAAGCAGATGGAGATCGCCGGGGAGTACCCGGATGTGGTCATCGGCTGCGCCGGGGGCGGGAGCAACTTCGCCGGCCTCGCCTTCCCGTTCGTCTACGACAAGATCCACGGCCGGCAGGTCGCCATCCACCCCGTGGAGCCGACCGCCTGCCCGACCCTGACCAAGGCACCCTACGTCTACGACCACGGCGACACGGCCGGCTACACGCCGCTGCTGCCGATGCACAGCCTGGGCCACACCTTCATGCCGCCGCCGGTGCATGCCGGGGGGCTGCGCTACCACGGCATGGCGCCGACCGTGAGCCAGCTCGTGGTCGAAGGGTTGCTGGAGCCGAGATCCTACGGGCAGATGGCGACCTTCGAGGCCGGGATGCTGATCGCCCGGGCCGAAGGGATCATCCCGGCGCCCGAGACCAACCATGCCATCGCCTGCGTGGTGGACGAGGCCCGCCGGGCCAAAGAAGAGGGCAAGGCCAAGGTCATTCTCTTCAACTGGAGCGGGCACGGGCTGATCGACCTGGGCTCGTATGAGAAGTATCTCTCCGGCAGCCTGCGCGATTTCGATTACCCGGCGCGCGAGATCGAAGAGGCCGGAAAGATTCTGGCCAAGTACCCGAAGCCGCAGATTCTTAAAAGCCGATAACGGAGGGGGGGCGGGGCAGCAGGCATGAGTCCGGAACCTGAAGCGGCGGCAGCTGCTCCCCTGAGCCGGCGCTGCCCGCGACTCGGCGGGCCGGTCACCTTCGGCTATTGCATGGGGTGCGAGCCTGGGGGACCCTGCCTGAAGGTGATCGACTGCTGGTGGGAGACCTTCGACATCATCGGATACCTGCAGGACCACCTGCCCGCGGACCAGTTCCAGTCGTTGATGGGCGCACGGCCGAAGCCGAAGATCGCGGCCCTGGTCGAGCTGATCGAAAAAATTCGAAAGGATGGGACGATATGATCAAGGTTCTGGTGAGCGACAACCTCGAAGAGGTGGGCCTGGAGATTCTGCGCCGCGAGCCCGGCATCCAGGTGGATGTCCGGCCCGGGCTGAAACCCGACGAGCTCAAGGCGATCATCGGCGACTGCGAGGCGCTCATCATCCGCAGCGCCACCAAGGTCACCGAGGAGCTGCTCCAGGCCGCCGGCAGGCTCAAGGTGGTGGGGCGGGCCGGCATCGGCCTGGACAACGTCGACATCCCGGCCGCCACCAAGCGCGGGATCATCGTCATGAACACGCCGGCGGGCAACGTCATCACCACCGCCGAGCACACCATCGCCATGATGATGGCCTTGAGCCGTAACATCCCCTGGGCCACGGCCTCCACCAAGGCCGGGATGTGGGAGAAGAAAAAGCTTCAGGGCCGGGAGCTGTTCAACAAGGTCCTGGGCGTGATCGGGTTCGGCAAGATCGGGTCGATCGTCGCCGACCGCGCCCGCGGGCTCAAGATGCAGGTCATCATCCACGACCCCTTCGTGACGGCCGAAACGATCGAGAAGGCCGGCTACGAGGCCGTTTCGCTCGATGAGCTCTATCGGCGCGCGGACTACATCACCGTCCATGTCCCCAAGCTGAAGGATACGGTCGGACTTCTGAACCAGGCGGCCTTCGACAAGATGAAGGACGGGGTGATGATCGTCAACTGCGCCCGCGGCGGGATCGTCAACGAGGCCGACCTGAACCGGGCCCTGCGCTCCGGCAAGGTGGCGGGGGCGGCGCTGGATGTCTTCGAGAAGGAGCCCCCGGGCGCGTGTCCGCTCTTCGAGGTCGACCGGGTCATCTGCACCCCGCACCTGGGTGCCTCGACGGTCGAGGCCCAGACCAACGTTGCGATCCAGGTCTCCGAGCAGATCCTGGCCTATCTGAAAACCGGAACCATCATCAACGCGGTCAACGTCCCGGCGGTGAGCGGGGAGCTTCTTGCCAAGATCGGGCCGCTGCTGACCTTGGGCGAGCGCATGGGCTGCCTTCTGGCCCAGCTCTGCCGGGGGCCGGCCAGCGAGATCGCCGTCGAGTACGCCGGGGAGTTCCCGGAGCAGGACCTCTCGCCCGTGACCACCGCCATCCTCAAGGGGTTTCTCACCCCCATGGTGCAGGAGACGGTCAACTTCGTCAACGCCACGGTGATGGCCGGCGAGCGCGGGATCAAGGTCTCCGAGGCGCGGGCCCCCTCGGATGAGTATATCAACCTCGTGACCGTGCGGGCCCGGGCCAACGGGGCCCGCCACAGCGTGGCCGGGACCATCTTCGGCCGCAAGGACCCGCGGGTCGTCAAAATCGAAAACTTCCGCCTCGAGCTGGCCCCGCACGGCAAGTTCATCGTCATCCACAACCACGACAAACCCGGGGCCATCGGCAGCATCGGCACCCTGCTCGGGGCCCACAGCGTCAACATCAGCCAGATGCGGGTCGGAAAGCAGGAGGATGGCGACAAGACCATGATCTACTTCCGGACCGACAACCCCATCCCGGAGGAGGTGATGGAAAAACTGCGCCGCCTCCCGCTCATCATCGACGTCATGGCCTTTGAGCTGTGACCGGCCGCGGCCGGCCCATCGCGGCACGGCCTGATCCCCATGCCACTCTGCTCTGACCGGCGAGTGGCTTTTTTTTTGAACCCATATAAAGTTTCTTTAAGGAAATCGATGGGATGAATTGTGTCAGAAACTTCATACTTATGCGCGCCGCTTTCGCCACCGCTGGAGCGGCAGTGGCATAATATTTTGAATTTATTATCTTATAATTTATCATCAATTGGTATGCTCTTTGCTTGTCACATGCGCCGGGGGTGTTCTACAACCGCAATCGGAACCCGTTATGCCGTGATCCTTCCAGGCGGTGAAATGGCGTTCATCAACCTACGTACCCGGCAGATTCAGATCAAGATCGTCTACTGCGGGCCGGCATCCTCCGGCAAGACCGCCAGTCTGATCTATATTTACCAGCATCTCAAGCGGCAGGTGAGCTCCCAGCTCATGACCATCAACGCCTACGGCGACCACACCCTCTTCTTCGACTTCCTGCCGTTCAGTTTAGGAACTGTCGGTGGCTTCGACATCAAAGTGCGGCTCTACACCGTTCCCGGAAAAGCCCAGTACGACGCGACCCGCAGAATGCTGCTGAAAGGGGTGGACGGGATCGTTTTCGTCGCCGATGCCTCGGCCATGCGCAAGACCAACGTCCTGGCACTGAAAAACCTGGAGGCCAACCTCGAGGCGAACCGCCTTGCGATTCAAAAGCTGCCCCTCGTCCTGCAGTTCAACAAGGCGGACCTCGCCGAGCAGGGGGTGATGCTTCTGCCCGACTCCATCCTGCTGGCCGACCTGAACAGTCGACTGGGGCGGCCCCACTTCCGGTCAAGTGCGGTCAGCGGGATGAACCTGCTCGCCGCATTGAAGAAAATTGTGACGATGAGCATCGCATCCATCCAGGCGCCGGCGAGGTGAGGCGGTGACACGGATCGACCCAGGCGAATTGTCCCTGAAAGTGAAGCAGCGCATGGACGAGCTCTTTCCCGACGCCGAGCATCCGCCGGCCGGCGCGGAGGCTCCCGGTGGCGCCGGCGTTTATGCCCTGGCGGCTTCCCGGCGCATCGTGAAGTCGCTGGAACCCACCTCCCAGATGGGCCGGATCCGGGACTACCTGAACGAACTCATCCGGCTCCAGGGCGTTTTTGCGCGCGACCTCCATCTGCGGGCCGTGATCCAGGTTCAGATCGCCTTGTGCCGGTACCTGATCGCACACCCGGATCGGCTGGAGCGCCGTGCGCTGGAGCTGCTCGCGGAAGGTTTCGGGGGGCTGGAACGGCTGAACGCAGCGGACCCGATGCCGGTCGAGGAGAAGGAGCGACTGATACAGGGGCTGACGAAGGCTGTGAAGGCCTGGAAGCAACCACCGCCGCCGGCGCCGGCGGTGCCTGAGGCAGAGGAGGCGGCCGAAACCGCCTCCGGTTCACCGCGGCGAGCGGTTCCCGGGGCCTACTACCTGATTCCGGTGGAGGACATCGACGAGTTGAAGCGCTTCTTTCAGCGCGAAATGGCCCGGCTGCGGGCCGAGGTCTCCGGCCGGCGGCGCACGCCGTGAGCCGATCTGCCCGGCCTGAAAGGCTCATCCCATCCCCGGAGCGCGGGCGCTGCTACCCCGGCAGGAGTGCGTCCGCCACCAGCTCCCAGAGGTACTTCACCTCGAGTCCTTCCATCCCGTGGGTCTCCTTGATGCTCTCCAACTGAGCGTGGCAGCTGTGGCAGGGGACGGCCACCATCTCGGCCCCGACGGCCCGGATCTGCTCGATCTTGCGGCGGCCGTAATGGATGCGCTCCGGGTTGTAGCCGGAGGTCAGGGTGCCGCCGCCTCCGCCGCAGCAGGTCTGGTGCATGCGGTTGGGATAGAGGTCCACCCAGCGCTCCACGCAGCGGTCGAGGATCCAGCGCGGCTCTTCGAAATAGCCGTGCCCGAAGCGCATCCGGGCCTTGCGCCCGTAGTTGCAGGGGTCGTGATAGGTGACAAGCTGCGGGAACCGGCTGCGGTCGATGCGGATCCGGCCGCTCCGGATGTACTCGATCAAGAGGTCGAAGACCGTCACGAAGCGGTATTTCGCGAGGGCTTGCGGAAAGTGCCGTTCGAACCCGGACCGGGTCGCGAGGTAGGCGTGCCCTCACTCCGGCCAGAGGAGGGTTTCGATCCCGAGCGCCTCCATTTGCTCCAGGATGCGGCCGGCCATGACCTTCATGGCGGCGTCGTCCCCGGTGAAGTACCCCCAGCTCGTTCCTTCCCAGTTTTCGGATGCGACCGTCCAGCTTTCGCCGGCGGCATGGAAGATCTTCCACCAGTGCTTGAGGTCCTCGGTGTGGGTGTTGACGAGCTTGTTGTGGATGGTGGTGAGGATCCGGGCCCCCTTGCGGTCGATCTGGACCTGGAACCCCTCGAAGCCCGGCTCCTCGCGGATCTCGCCGGCGACATCCTCCAGGATGAAGAGGTAATCCTCCTTCGGCAGCCGCAGGTTGTTGCCGGTTTCGAGGGCGGCGGCGAGCCCCTTGTGCAGGATGCCCGGCACCCGGTCGCGCTCGCGGAGGGAGCGGATCCCCCGGACCATGTCGGCGATCCTGACCCCCATCGGGCAGAGCTGCTCGCACTTGCCGCACATGGTGCAGATCCAGGGCCAGCGTGCCTCTACGAGCTCGCGGGTGCGGCCGAGCGCGGCCATGCGCACGAGCCGGCGGGGGTCGTATGCGTCGATGCCGGCGACCGGGCAGGCGCTGGCGCAGATCCCGCAGGTCATGCAGAGATCCTGGTCGCACTCCCACGCGGGCGCGCCGGCGGAGGCGGCGGTGGTGTTCTGCGTCACGACGATCCTCTCCTTTGTCACGTCCCTCTCAGGGTGAGAAGGGTCCGGCGGAACTCCGCCACCGATTCGGCGAATTCCCGCCCCATGTTGGCGGCGAGGGCGACGAGCTTGACCCGCTCCGCGCCCGCCCCGCACTGCCTCAGGAAGCCGGCGGCCTGCTCGGTGCGCCGGGCCGCAAACCCCCGGCCCTCGCGCGAGTGGCAGTTGTCGGCATGGCAGGTCATGACGAGGACCCCCTCCTCCCCGCGCGCGAAGGGGGCGAGGAGCATCTCCGCCGAGAGGCTCCCGGCGCAGGGCACCTCGACGATGCTCAACCCTGCACGATCCAGCGCGCCGGCCGCGCGGGCGGCGATGCCGGCCGAACGGCTGCAGCAGAAGGCGGTCAGGCGCGGGGCGCCGTTTTTCCCGGAGGCCGGAGCGGAGGCGCGCTCCGCCGGCAGCTCCTCCGCCGCCAGGCCCGGGATGCGGATGGCGCCGCGGGGGCACTCGGCGGCGCAGATGCCGCAGCGCTCGCAGGCGGCGGGCGCCACGACGGGCCGGGTCTCCAGCACCACGGCATAGTGGGGGCAGACCCGCAGGCAGGTCAGGCAGCGGATGCAGCGGCCGGGATCGATGGCGGCCCGGTCGCCGGGGGCGGGGTCGAGGGCGCTCAGCACCTCCAGGACGGCATTGGCGGCCTCGGCGGCGGGATCGGCCCCGATCGAACGGGACGCGCCCGCCGCAACGATGCCGCGGCGGTTGGTGGCGACGGGCAGGCGGTGGACATTGTCGCCTTGGACAAAGCCGCCGGCATCGGTCTCGATCGACAGGAGCCGGGCGAGGTCGCGGGCGGCCGCCGAGGGGACGATCTGCTCGTCGACCACCAGCCACTGCGGAGTCATGCGGCAGGAGTCCCCGGTGACCTCGTCGATGAAGTTCAGGCCGATTTTCCCGTCCGCTTCCGTGCGGATTTCGGGCCGGGCGGCGGCGAACTTGAAGATGAGGACCCCGGCGGCGCGGGCCTCCCGTGAGAGCGCTTCGAGGCCGTCGGCGGCCACCTTGAGATTCCCGGTCAGGATGGCGGCCTTGATCCCGTGCTCGTTTCGCAGGCGCAGGGCGGCGTGCAGGGTCTCGGCGGCGATGCACGGATGGCTTTCACCGGCAAGGCCGTTCAGGAACACCACCTGGGGCCCTTCGGCCGGCTCCGCGGCCGGGCTGAGCATGGCGGGAGAGAACGCCGAGAGGGACACCACGCGGGGCGAGGGGTGCAGCCCGTATGCCGGGTGCAGCGCCAGCCGCTCCTCGGATTCGGCGACCACCACCGCGTCGGCCGTGCGGATCACGGTGCGGCCGCCGCTCTCAAGGCTCAGGGTGAAGGCACCGGCCGCCCCCCGGCAGGCGCCGAGGCGGCCGCCGGGGAGGAGCTCGAACCCGGCTCTGTCCGCGGGCAGGGCGGCCGGTTGGGCCGCCGCGGCCGGGTTTCGCCGGGAGACGAGCAGGACATCGACCCCCGCATCGAGCAGGTGGCGGGCCGTCTGCCGGCCGCAGTCGGTATCCCCGAAGATGCAGGCCCGCGCGGTCATCTCAACCCCTCCCTTCGAAGAAGCGGATGATATCCCAGGCGGTGCGCCGGGCATCGGCGATGGTGTCGGCGATGCCCATGGGCCCGCGGGCCGTGCCGACTACAAAGGCGCCCTCGCCGGGGGAGCGGTTTGCCGTCAGAAATCCGGCCGTGGGAGGCGATAGGCCCAGGGACCCGGCCAGGGCGGCAATCTCCGGCCGCGGGGTCATGCCGGCGGAGAGAACGACGAGGTCGAACTCCTCCTCGACGCTTCCCTGGGCGCTCGTTTCGACCCAGGAAAGCCGCAGCCGGCCCTCCTCTGTCTGGAAGGCATCGGCGGGGATGGCGCGTACGAAGCGGATCTCCGCGCGGGCCTGGGCATAGACCGATTCGAAGTCGCGGCCGAAGGTCTGGATGTCGATGTAGAAGAGAGTGATCGCGAGCTCCGGCCGGCGGTGCTTCAACAGGCGCGCCGCGCGCAGGGCCGCCGCACAGCAGAACCCCGAGCACCAGAGATGGCCGAGGGAGGCATCCCGGCTGCCGACGCACTGGATGAAGGCCGCACGCTCCGGCGCAGCCCCGTTCGAGGGCCGCCGCACCCCGCCGGCCTCGCGCAGCATGCCCTCCAGGTCGAGGTTGGTGACGACATCCGGATAGCGCCCGTAGCCGTAGGGCTTGCCGGAAGGGTCGAAGGGCTGAAAACCGGATGCGAGCACCACGGCGCCGGCCTCCCCCGGGATGGTGCGCGCGGGCCGGTCGTGCTGCGGCGCCTGTGCCAGCAGATAATGATAGCGGCCGGAGGCGTATCGGATCTCGGCGGCGCGGCAAGCGGTGAACAGGCGGATCCCGGGATGGGCAGCCGCGGCGGCGACGGTCTGGTCGGCGAGGCAGGCGCCGCACTTGACGCAGCTCCCGGTCGCCTTGCAGGAAAGCCGAACGGCGTGGCCCCCGACCGCTGCCGCCTGTTCGACCAGATCCACCTGGATCCTGCGACGCGCCAGCGCAAGGGCCGTGGTCAGGCCGCCGATCCCGCCGCCGATGATGAGAACTCGCTGATCCGTCACTTGACGATCTTCACAATCTCTTTGAAAACAGGCCCTTCGGCAACTTTCAAGAGTTCGAAAAGGGCCGTCTCCACGCAGGTGATGCCGACCCCGGCGGCGCGGCACTTTTCAAGGCCGATCTGCTTGTCCGCCGGCCGGCGCGAGTCGCAGGCGTCGGCGGCCACCTCGACGTGGAACCCCTGCGAGCGAAGATCCAGAGCGGTCTGGTAAACGCAGACATGGGTCTCGATCCCGGCGATGAGGACGTTGCGGCGGGCCGTGCGGCTGAGCTGACCCATGAACTCCTCGCAGCCCGCGCAGCTGAAGCTGAATTTGAGGGCCGGCGCCGGGCCGGGCAGGAGCCCCGCGATCTCCGGCACGGTCGGTCCGAGCCCCTTCGGGTTCTGCTCGGTGCAGAGCAGCGGCACTCCCAGCGCCAGCGCCCCGCGGATGAGCTTGCGGCAGTTTCCGATCAGCTCCTCGCGGGCGGACATCGCCGGCACCAGTTTCTCCTGGACGTCGACGATCAGGACCACGGTGTCGTGGGTGTTCAGCATGCGTGCGACCTCAAAAGAAAAAGGGTTCGAGGGGCCAAGGGGTCGAGGGTTCCAGGGTGACCGAAGAAGCTGAACCCTTCAAAATTTTACCAGAAACAACCAAACCCTTTTCTTAGGTCCATCCGCGGCCCGTGTCAATCAAAAAGAGAAGGCATCTGCGAAACTTACTTGTAAGTTCAGGCATTGGATGATAACTATATAAAATCATGCAGGAACCAGCAGCCTTAGCAGATCGTGATCCGATGGTGGTGAACGAGTGCACGCCGAGCGATATCATTATAGCGCCGGAGACGATGATCGCCTTGATCGACGTGCACAAGTGGTTTGGAGCGCTGCATGTGCTGAAAGGGATCAATCTTGCCGTCGCCAAGGGGGAGCGGATCGTGATCTGCGGCCCCTCCGGTTCGGGCAAGTCCACCCTCATCCGCTGCATCAACCGCCTGGAAGAGCACCAGCGCGGCCGGATCGTGGTCGACGGGATCGAGCTGAACGCCAATACCCGCAATGTCGAAGCCGTGCGGGCCGAGGTGGGCATGGTGTTTCAATCTTTCAACCTGTTTCCCCACATGCGGATCATCGACAATCTCACTCTGGGGCCCGTGTGGGTGCGGAAGATCCCCCGCCGGGAGGCCGAGGAGGCCGCCATGGCCTTCCTCGAGAAGGTGCACATCGCCGACCAGGCGTTGAAATACCCGGCGCAGTTGTCCGGCGGCCAGCAGCAGCGGGTGGCCATTGCCCGCAGCCTGTGCATGGGGCCGAAGGTGATGCTTTTCGACGAACCCACCTCTGCGCTCGACCCTGAAATGAGCAAGGAGGTGCTCGATGTCATGATCGAGCTGGCCGCGGAGGGCATGACCATGATCGTCGTGACCCACGAGATGGGCTTCGCCCGCCGCGTCGCCCACCGGGTGATCTTCATGGACGCCGGGAGCGTCCTTGAAACCAACTCCCCGCAGGAATTTTTCGCCAACCCCTGCCACGAGCGCACCCGCCACTTCCTGCGGCAGATCATCCATTGAACCCACGGCGCTTGTATTTTGGTCGTTCTCCCTATAATCACCAAACACCAAAAAAGAAAAAGTCAGAGTGCCGAGTCGGAGTCGGAGTAGGGGAAAAAAGTAACGAGTAACGAGTAACGAGCAAAAAAACAAAAAACCACTTCCCAACAACCAAACACCAACAACCAACAACCAAACACCAACAACCAAACACCAACCACCATCTTTCTCTCTTATGAAACCGATCGTCGCCATCCTGGGCCGCCCCAACGTGGGCAAATCGACCCTCTTCAACCGTCTCACCCGCACCCAGGACG
>JALOOS010000230.1 GCA_025454275.1 Desulfobacterales bacterium
CCCGGCTCGAGGCGCTCGCCTCCCGCCTGGCCGCGTGCCAGGAGGCCGAAGCGGGCTGCTTCGAGGAGCAGGTGGGCCGTCTCGCCGCGGCCGAGGCCGAGACCATGAGCCGGCGCATCGAGCTGCTCAAAGACGCCGTCTGGTGCCTGCGCACCGAGGTGCTGGACAACATCTCCCGGGTCGCCGCTCTCTGCGCCGGCAACGGCGCCGCGGAGCAGGCCGTGCGCATCTTCCGCGGCATCAATTCGGTACTGAACAGCATCGACCGCATGGAGGTGCGCGGCCGCGACTCGGCGGGGATCTCGCTGCTCTTCGTCCTGGACGCCGCCGACTACGAACGCTTCAGCACCGCGCTCGAGCGGAACGGCGCCGCGGCCGAGGCCGCCCGCCGCCTGGACCTGCAGCCGCTGTTGAACGGCTCGATCTCGGTTCACCGGCACGGGGCGCAGGTCGCCCTCGCCTTCACCTACAAGGTGGCGGTGGAGATCGGCAGCCTGGGGGACAACATCCGCACGCTGCGCCGGGCGATCGCCGAGGACCCCCTCCTGCAGACCCTCGTCGCCTTTCCGCTCGCCTTCCACACCGTCAATGCCCACACGCGCTGGGCCTCGGTCGGGGCCATCACCGAGGCCAACTGCCATCCGGTCGACAACCGCGCCGAGTCCGCGACGGCCGGCGATCTCGGGATCATCCATGCCTGCCTGAACGGCGACATCGACAATTTCCACGAGCTCAAGGCGGCCTTCGAACAGCGCGGCGGGCGCATCCCGGCGGACGTCACCACCGACACCAAGATCATCCCGCTCCAGGTCGAGCATCACCTGCGGCAGGGCCACGATGTGGCCGAGGCCTTCCGCCGGGCGGTCAACGACTTCACGGGCTCCCACGCCATCGCCCTGCACACGAGCCTGGCGCCCGGCAAGCTCTTCCTGGCCCAGCGGGGCAGCGGCCAGGCCGTTTTTGTCGGCATCGCCCCCGACCTCTACATGGCCACTTCGGAGGTCTACGGGCTGATCGAGGAGACCTCCGCCTGCATCCGGCTCGACGGAGAGTCGGTCGTGGAGGGGGCCTTCGGAAAGACCCAAGGGCAGATCGTCGTCCTGGACCAGCTCTCACCGGGCGGTTTGGGCGGCATCACCGCCATGCGCTACGACGGGAGCCCCGTCGCGCTGGGGGAGGCCCACCTCAAGCAGACCGAGCTCACCTCGCGCGACATCGACCGCCAGCACTTCCCGCACTATTTTCTGAAAGAGGTCTCCGAGTCCCCGGCCTCGGTCGAGAAGACCCTGCGCAACCGCTGGAAGGTGGACACCAGCGGCGGCGGCGGATATGTCACGGCGCTCGATGAGCGGGCGGTGCCGCCCGCGGTCGACCGCGCCATCGCCGCAGGGGCCATCCGGCGGATCTTCTTCATCGGCCAGGGCACGGCCGGTGTCGCCGCCCTCGCCTGCGCCAACATCCTGCAGCACTACCTGAACAGCCCGGAGATCCAGGTCCAGGCGCTCAAGGCCTCGGAGTTCAGCGGGTTCACGCTCAGCGCCGCCGGCCCCGCATCCATGGCGGACGCCCTGGTCGTCGCCATCAGCCAATCCGGGACGACGACCGACACCAACCGCTCGGTCGACATGGCCCGGGAGCGGGGCGCCGTCACGCTCGCCATCGTGAACCGCCGGGACTCGGACCTGACCTTCAAGGTGGACGGGGTGCTCTACACCAGCAGCGGCCGCGACATCGAGATGTCGGTCGCCTCCACCAAGGCCTTCTACGCCCAGATCACCGCCGGGGCCCTGCTGGGGCTGCACATCGCCAAAGTGACCGGCCGCCGCGACGCGATCTTCGTTTCCGAAGAGATCCGGCAACTGCTCGACCTGCCCGGCCGGATGCGCCGGGTATTGGGCCTTTCCGAGCGCCTGGAGGCCTCCGCCCGCAGGCTGGCCGTCACCAAGACCTTCTGGGCGGTGGTCGGCAGCGGCCCCAACAAGGCCTCGGCCGATGAAATCCGCATCAAGCTGAGCGAGCTCTGCTACAAGACCATCTCCTCGGACTACGTCGAGGACAAGAAGCACATCGACCTCTCCTCCGAGCCGCTGATCATCGTCTGTGCCGCCGGGGCGCGGCCGACCGTGATCGGCGACATCGTCAAGGACACGGCGATCTTCAAAGCGCACAAGGCCACCCCGGTCGTCATCTGCAACGAGGGCGAGGAGCGCTTCGCCCCCTATGCCGCGGACATCTTCCAGGTGCCGGTGGTCCCCGAGCACCTGGCCCCGATCCTGAACACCCTGGCCGGGCACCTCTGGGGCTATTACGCCGCCCTCTCCATCCACGAGGGGTCGCGCTTTCTTTTCCGATTTCACGAGGAGCTCCAGCAGGCCGTCGGCAGCGCGACCCGCCGGGGGGTGGACCTCTTCGAGCTGATCCTGGAAAAGGGCTTCCGCGAGAAAGTCGCGGAGTTCTACGCCGACTTCCGGCGCAGGCGCAGCCAGCGGCAGTTTCCGGTCACGGTCGGCTATGACGCCAGCTCCGATCTCACCCTGCTCCTCAAATACCTCGCGGGGCGGCTGCCGGCCGCGGACTTCGAGCTCGACTTCGGCCGGACCGGCACGGCGGCCAACATGCTCGCCGTGCTCTTTGAGCGGCTGGGCCATGCGATCGGATTTCTCGCCCGCCCCGTGGATGCCATCAAGCACCAGGCCAAAACGGTCACGGTCGGCACCAGCCGCATCAGCGAAGAGCCCGAGGGGCTGCTCTTCGCGGCCCTGGCGGCGGAGCACTTCTCGCCCGCCCAGCTCATTCCCTCCAACCTCGCCGTGCTCAAGAACCTGCAGGCGGTCGTACGCGAGGTGCAGGGGTCGATCCTCTACCGCATCCTCGGCCTGAGCGTCCTGGGGGAACCCGACGAAGGCACAACGATCGAGGTGGTGAACAAGCGCGGCGACACCCGCCTGCTCCCATCGCGGGTGGAATCCGACCCGGCCCTGAAGGGCACCAAGCGCATCATCGTCCGGGACGGCAACGTCTACATCGGCAAGGGTCGCAAGGACGACCGCAGCATCCTGGTCATCCCGCTGATGGCCTCCGCCCCGGCCCAGGCGAACCGCATCGAACACCTGCTCCTGCTGCACATCGCCTTCCAGGAGCGCGTGCCCCTGGAGGCGAGGATCCGGGCCCTGGGCGGCAAGTTCGAAAACATCAAGAACATCGTTCAGGAAAACAGCATCCCCTGGAGCGACGACTTGCTCGACCGGGCGGCCATCGACGAGCTCTTCGGCCGCTCGGCGGAAAAGGTCGCGGAATTCATCGTCGCCGCGGTAAAGGGCAAGCGATAGCATCGGCATCCGTGGCCCTACGCAAGAGGGGGCACCCGGCAGGGGGAGAGAGGGAGGCGTTCATGGAAGAGCGCGCAAAGAAAGACGGGGGGGCCGCGCAGGACGGCAGCGGGGCTTCAGCGCAGAGGGCACGCCGCACCGCGATGAACCCCTACCATGTGCTGCTGGTGGATGACGACCCCTTCATCCTGGAGGGTATCGGGGAGGAGCTCGAAAACCGGGGCTACCGCGTCGCGCGGGCGAACAGCGGCGAGACGGCGATCGGCCTGCTGCAGAACACCCCCTTCGACCTGGTC
>JALOOS010000231.1 GCA_025454275.1 Desulfobacterales bacterium
CTGTTACAGGCTCCTCACGGAAACTGCTTGACATCGACCGCGTGGGCCGACGGGTCCGGTTCCACCAACCGGGGCTTTGCGCTGCGGGTCCGGCGCAGCCGCTCCATGGCGATGCGGATTGAATCCTGCATGCGGGCGATGGCCGTCGCCAGTTCGCCGATCTCGTTCTTGGACTTGACGTCGATGTCGACCTCGAGATCGCCGGTCGAGATCTTCTCGGCGGTTTCCGTCAGTCTTTTGATGGGTTTCACAATGGTGCGGCCGGAGAGCACGGCTACCACCAATACCAGGATCACCGTCAGCCCCAAAAGGATGAGAGCGAAAAAGTTGGCTTGGCGGATGAGTTCGAACACCTCCGACTCATCCTGCTGGGTGGCGACTTTCCACCCCCATTCGGTCCGGCGTACAAATCCCACTCGGGCCGCCCCCGCCTCCTCGAAGCGCTGCATGCCCACTTGCTTGGCATCGAAGTTCGCCACCAGGGGGTGGTTGTTCAGCGCCTTGGCGGTCCGGCTGAACTCTTCGATCTGGTGGGCGACGACCTTGCCGGTCTGGTCCACCAGGAAGGCAAACCCCGTCTTGCCCTTCCGCCAGTTGACGATCTGGTCGGAAATGGCCTCCACATGCATGGCCGAGCAGAGGGCGCCGACGAGTCGGCCCTCCCGACGGATCGGCACGGCCAGAATCAAGGCGGGTTTCCGGGTGGTTCGCCCGATCAGGGTTTGCCAGGCAAAGCTCTTCTGATCGAGCACGACATCCTTGTAGTATTGGCGGTCCGAGTAGTCCGTCAGCGGCTGGCCGTCGCTGCGCGCAAGGTTCATTCCGTTGGCATCGATGGTGAAGACAAGGTATTTCCAGGGGTAGGTGAAGGCAATGGCCTTGAGCACAGGCTCCTGACGGAGCGGATTCATCGACTCCATGTCGGCCAGGAGGGATGCCGCCTGCAGGATGCGTAAATTCTTGTCGGTCCACTCATCCACCTGTGCGGCCAGCCCCTTGGTGATCTGCTGGCCGATCAGGTCGGTCTCGGCCTCCATGCGCTGGATGGTCGCATGGTTTAGAACGAGGGCGTAAATCGACAAGGGGAGGAGGCTTACCAACAACATGAACAGGACGACCTTGCCGGTGAGCCCGGAAAACAGCGACCGCCTCCGGGGGGGTGCGTCCGCGGGGATCTCAACCGGGCCCGGGGGGCTTGCTTGGGCCTTCGGCCGTGCCGGGGCATCGACTACGGCTTCGGGCATCGGGTCCATGCGGGGGGGCTTCAGCGATGCGGGCCTGGCGGTTTCCTGTTCTGAGGCAAGGGCCCGCAGCTCGAAGAACCGGGACCATGTCAACGCCTCCCCCTTGCTCAATACCTCTTTTTTCCCGCAGCCCGGGCAGGTAAAGGTGATGGTGTGGCGGGTGTTGTTCAATTTCGCGGGATCCGCGATCTTGAAATCCTTCCGACAGCCGATGCAGGTGACTTTCATATCCCCCAACTCCTTTCCTTGACGGGGTCATTTCCGATTGAGCGCCTTGATCAACTCGATCATCTGCTGTTTGAACGCAAGCGAGGCTGCCGGGCGCCGGATTTCCAGGGCGATGTTTTCGATCAACTCCGGCAGCATGAGGAGCGGGAAACTCTCGATGGCCTGCCCCATCTCCTCGGCTTTTTCCTCAAGCATGAACTCTCCGACCGGACCGATCGCATTGATGACGGCGGCTCGGATTCTCTGGAGCGCCGCACGCGGAACCACCGGTTCGCAGGCTTCGACCGCCTCGATCAGCCCCTGCGTCAGCAGCAGGGTCACTGCCGACCGCACTTCCGTCATCGGTTGTCCGGACCTGACGGCGATCTGATCGAGATCGCTTTTCCCATCCAGCTCAAGCAGGATGTCCAGGGCGGTGCTGGAGAGTTTGAGGTCCCCGCCGCCGGCCGGTCGCAGCCGCTGGAACACGTTTCGTCCGGATAAGGTTGCATGCATGGTGCGCCTCCGGGATGCCCTCCGTTCAAACCCGCAGTGCCTTGCGCACGCGGGGGTCCTGGAGGTTGTTGGCAATCAATTCGGTGGTGAGCCTGACCAGCGAGGAGGGTCCGTGTTCCATGAGCACGATGAGGGGGCCGATCACGGTGGACCGCATGTAGAGACGGCCCTTCTCGAAAAGCAGCTCGAGTTCGTTGAGCCCGCCGATGAGGCTCACGAAAAGCGTCCACTCCACACTTTTTTCCGGTTCGGTGCGCACCGGACGGTTGAAGGCCGAATAGACCAGCTTTTTCTCCTTTGAATAGAGCATTACGCCCTGCACACCGCTCACATCGAGGGCATCTTTGAATATCGCGTGCATGGGCGCTCAGCTCATCCGAAACAGGAGATCCAGGACCCCCTCCCGCCTGTGTCCGGCGGGGATGCGAATCCCCACTGTCTCGTCCAAGCAGACGAAAAACCGGTTCGGTCGGTCCGCCGGGGCCATGAATCCACAGCGCAGTCGGCCGGCCTCCATGATCGAACCCGCCAGGGAGAGCTGTTTCGCCAGGGAGGCCAGCTGGGGTTCGCTGCCGACATCAGCGGCCGGCAGTGCGGCCGCCACCCGGTCGAGGGGGCTGCCGTTCACGGCCCCTCCTCTTGGACTCATCTCCTGATCCTTCGGTATTGTCGCCCCTGCTTTGGTGGATCGGCCGCCGTTCTCCATGAGACGGTGGTCCGAATCTTTTTCATCCGGTACGGCCGGGGGTGGTATGGCGGCATTCACTGCATCCTGTCGGCGCATGGCCTCCACCAGGATGGCCTTGTTCCTGAGCCCAATGGTGTCGGGCCTATCCGGGCAATAGTTTTCGATCCAGATCGACGGCTGGCGCCAGGAAGCGATTTCAAGGGCGCTGGCTCTCCCGCGGGTCTCCAGAAGCCGTGCATCGTGCAGGCACCCGTCGCGGAAGAAAAGGGTACCGTTCCGAGAACGCTCCGAGTCGAACAGGCGCACGGTGCAGCTTTTGCGCTCCATCTCGATCAATTGAAGCAGCATGCCGGGGGAAATGCTGTTCAGTTCTCCGCCGTCGCCGAATTTGTGAAACGCCCGTTCGATTTCCTCGTGCAAGCGGCGGGCCGAGACGATCTTCCCCTTGAAATAGAAACTCAGGCCGGAGAAGCGCCGCAGCAAGGCGTTTTCATCTTCGCGGACAAACCCGATGACGGGTAGGTCCGGCATCCTCGATTCAATCAGATTGAACACCGGCTCCAGGAAAGTCGTGTCGCGGTCTACTTGGATGGCAAGCATCAAGGTGGGATTGCAGCGCAAGTGATGCAGGGCCTGGTCCACGGCGGAGATCGCTACGGGGGCGTAGCCGTCGGCAAGGCGGGCCAACTGGTCCGGCCATGCACCGAGCGGGCCGGTATAAGCGGCATATGCAACCACCGGCGGTTTCATTTCTTCAACCCGAGGCGTTTGAGCGTTTCACTGTTTTCCCGGAACCAGCTTTCAGCTTTTTCCCTGAAGCGGCCGGCCAGTCCCAACGGCTTTAAAACCTTCTGGATGCATTCCAGGACACCCGCCACCAGCTCCTGCGGCTCCACATGATCGTGAAGCTGCACCCTTCCAGCGGAGAACTCGAACTCCTTCACAAATGGGTCGAGAAAACTGTA
>JALOOS010000023.1 GCA_025454275.1 Desulfobacterales bacterium
GAAGGACTGAACCCGATAGGTCGACACCTCCATCGGGGAGCGCTTCCACTCATCCGGCGGCAGGCCCGCTTTGCGGCAAAGATGTCCCAAAAACTCTTCCGTTGCGGGCAGCTGCTCCCAGACCTGCGGCAGGAAGGTGGCGCTGGCGTGGCCCTTGCGCAGGATCACCCCGTGGACGTTGGGCGCCAGTTTTGCGATGAGCTCCTCGGGGCCGGTGTAGTCCAAGGGGCAGGGAGCGGAGAGAACGCTCACCTCGATCTGAACCTGGTCGAGTTCGCGCAGGGTCAGAGACGAAAAGCGCGGGTCGTGAAACGCGGAATTGAGGGCGTTGCCGCGCACCCCGGTGCGGATCGGCTCGATCGGGTGCAGGCAGCCGATGCAGCCCCGCAGGCAGTTGCGGAGCTTCAGGCTCACGAAGGTCCCGGCGAGGGCGTCGAATGCCGGGTCCTCCAGGCGGCGGCGGAGCGCCTCGTGTTCAGCGGGGGGGATCGGGCGCCCCAGCTTTTCGCTCAGGGTCGCACGGGCGAGCTCCAGAAGAGTGCGGCCCTGCGCGGCGGATAGGATCACCGGCGTGTCGGCGGTCGAGCTCATTCTCGGCTCCCGGTGGGGCTAAAGAGGCAATTCTCATCCGAACGGGAACGGGTCAATCCGGAGACAGTGGATGTCGGTTCGCACCCGGGCCGCAGCGATAGTGCCGCCGCCGCAGCAGGCCGCTCCGTGCCGAGGGGGCAGCGAACGAGAACGGCGGACCGGATCGGTAACTCAGGCTACATCGAGGTGAGGGCGGCTGTCAACGTCAGACCGTCGTTGAGAGCGACAATTCATCGTCCGGGCGGCAGGTCACCGCTGCCGGCTCCTCCGCGAGCGGCTTCCAATCCTCACGGTACATGGCTTTCAAGACCAGATTGAACATGAACATCAAGAGGTCGTAGGTGTTCAGACGGGCCGGGTCGGCTTCCAGCAGGGTACAGAGATGGGCCTTGCGTTCATGCAGGGCCTTGAGGTTGATGAGCTTTTTGAAGCATTGCAAGGCTCTCTGGGCGGAATCGGCCGAGAGCGCCCCGGCCTTGGCCCTGAACTCGATGTCCTGCATGAAGCGGCAGATCTGGGCGTGGGTGCACTTGAGCAGCTGGTCGCGGCCCGCCTCGGATGGGACGTGCGGCTGGGAGGACACCAGACGCCGGATGGCCTCGGCCACCGAGGCGGCATCGCGCTGGACCGCTTTCTGGAACAGTCGCCGGGCTCCGGACGGAATCTCGACCTCGACCTGCCGGAGCGCCTCCTCCCGCGACCTCATCCCACTGCGGAATTCCTCGACGGCGTATTGCCAGAAGCCGCGGCTCAACTCGGCAACGATCTCTTCCAGGGGCCGGTGCTCCTTCAGAGCCCGGAGAACCTCGGCCTTGATCTCCACAAACTGCTGGGCCGTGCGGTCGAAGAGCAGTTCGCCGGTGACCGTCCGGTAGATCATGACGATCACCGCCTGCCAGTCCTGGAAATGCAAAATACGGCCGGGGTCGCCGAAGCAGTGCTGGATCACCGTATTCGGCATCAGGTGCGAGGGGGTGGCGTAGTAGGGGGTGCCGCCCAGCAGGGGTTGGCGGACTTTGCCTTCCCCGTCGCCGCCGTAATAGACCCCGGTCTCGACGTCGATGATGCCCAGGGAATAGTCACGGGGGGACCTCAAAAACGCGGGGTAGCGCTCGGGGTCCCCGGCCACCAGCATGTTGTCGGGCTTGAGGTCACGCAGGGCGACACGCTTGGCGTAGAGATCCCCCAGCAGGCCCAGGAGATGGGTGATGATCCCCGAGACGACCGGCAAGTTCTGCTCGAGGGCCAGGCGGGCTGCATACCGGCGGACCGCGGCGTGGAAGGCATCCACGCTGGACTGGAATTTCTGGAAGTGGGCATCGAAGACATAGCCGATGGAGGCTGCGAGCTCGGTGGAGATCTCTTTTCCCAGGTCCCCCATCCGGCGCGTTTCCAGGTACTGCAGAAACCACTTCTGGATCCGATAGGGGGAGATGAGCGCCGAGTGGCCCTGCTGCTTCAGCTGCCGGGAGATCTCCGCCTCGCACTGGTTGTAGAGATCGCGGATCTCGAAGCCCACCGACTCGTTTTCGCTCACATAGCGGTCCTTGAACTTGCCCGGGTGGCGGATGATGTCGGGGGCGGCGTTGATTTCGGTGCGGACGGCCTCCGAAACGTCGTGAAGGGCGTCGATGATGTGGCCGAGAAATCGGTGTTGGGAGAGGTCCATGAAATAGGCGAAACTGCCGTTGATCTTCAGGTGCTCCTGGGACACCGGTGTCTGGCGCAACCACGCGATATGGGTCTCTTCGCGGGCTTCGGCATCGGGACCCGCCCCGGCCGGAATCGGGTGGACCCGGTCCAGGATCACGGACACCGTGGGCACGATGCACTCGCGCGGAGCCAGTCGTTCCACGATGTGCCGCTCCTTTTTGAGGCCGGCCACGTAATCTTCAAAATGGCGGATCGGCTTGGGAGGGATCTTGACCACCAGATGCTGGTCGAAGATGACGTAATAACAAGTGCTTTTGCTGCCGCTCTCCTCCCCCAGCGGGCCGATGCTCATGCGGCGTTTGACCCAATCGGCGGGTCCTTTCACGCGCAGCTCATAGGTGCGATTGGGGCCTGAGCCCGACTGCAGCCGGGAAAACTCCGAGGGGGCCTCCGGGCCCAACCCGAGTTCGAGGCGGTGCAGGTTCAGGAAAAACCGGACCACGTCGTTGCGATCAGGCATCGGCCGGGTTTGGGTGTCACCAGCCGTCAGGCCGTTCGGGGAAGCGGCGGCAGCAGACGACTGAACGGGGGACGTCTTTGGGTGCCGGGCGCGCACCCGGCGCAGCCCGGCGACCAGGAACACCAGGACGGCTCCCCCGGCCGCCACCGCCAGGTGGGACGAAAACCCTTTGGCAAGGCGGGCGGCCTCATGCGCCAAGGGGGTCACGTCGTGGATGCGGCGGCCCAGGTAATCGGTGCAGCGGTCCCCGGCCGCTTTCAACCGCTGGGCCGTGCTGAGTGTGCCGATCGACTTGATTTTCTTCCGGCTGACGAAGGCGCTCTCTTTTTCGTTTTCGTAAAAGAGGTCCTCCCCCGCTTCCCAGGAGCGATCGACCGGGATCACCCTCCCGTCGTGCAGGAGAATGACGGTGCGGCCCGGCTGGCTCACGGCCAGCACGCCGAAGCCGGTCGCCAGGATGAAAAGAGAGGCAAACAGAATTTTCCACTTGCGCATGGCCTGGGTCCTGGGGGGCAGGGCGGATCTTTATCTCCAGCAGGCTTCACAACCCCGGATCCCACGTCGTTGGAAGGGGTGGGGAAACCAGTTTAATGGATTATCCGGCCGCTTGCCTCCAGGGGTGTTATCGGTCCGGCGGGACAAAATCTTGAGCAGCGCCCGGTAAGGGGTCGCCTCTGAGGGCGTCTGCGTTCAATGGCCCTCCAATTGACCCCTGCCGGCCCATTGGCTATAGTGCAGGTAAACCAAACGTGCCGCTCCCGGAATGCAACCCCCCGCCACGCCAAAAGCCGACCTTCCCGAATCGGCGCCGGCGTTCGCCGTCGAACGCACGCTGGGACGATTGGGCAAATGGCTGCGTCTCCTGGGGTTCGACGCGTTGCTTGAGACCGAATGCCCCCCGGGAGGGTTCTGGGTATGCTGCGATCGGGGGCGCACGCTGTTGACCCGGACCCGGCGCACGGCCGAGACCCAAGCGGCGCGTGCGCCGGTGTTCATCCGCTCCAACGATCCGTTCGAGCAGCTCGAAGAAGTGGTGCAGGCGCTCGGCCTGACAGCGGTCGATATCAAGCCCTTCAGTCGCTGCCTGCGCTGCAATGAGCCGACCGAACCCTTGCCCCGGGAGGAGGCCCGCGGTGCTGTCCCCGACTACGTCTGGGAGACCCAACCCGCCTTCAGCCGCTGCCCGTGCTGCCGGAGGGTCTACTGGCGAGGGACCCACACCGCCCGCAGCATCGAGCGCATCGAAGCCGTGCTGAGTGCCGTGCGATGAACTTCACCCGTAACGTCATCGCCCTCGAGGGGCGCCTGAGGAAATGCCGCAACGTGGTCACCCTCGGTGTGCGCCCCAACCCCGCGGACTACGGCGAAGGAGAACGGGCCTTGATCCGGGATGCCCGCACCGTCTACTACCCCTCGACCTTCTACGCCGACCTGTTCAACACGATGGGCAAGCAGACCTTCCCGAGCTACCATACCTATAAGTGCGTTCAGGACAAGATCCGGCAAAGCGCCCTTTTCGACCTGCTCGGCATTCCCCACCCGCGGACCCGCGTCTATTACGGGAATCGGCAGAAGTCCGGCATCACCGAGGAGTTCGCCTACCCCTTCGTCGGCAAGATCCCCCGCGGGTCCGCGCTCGGGCGCGGGGTCTTTTTCATCAAAAGCGCCCATGATCTCGAGGCGTACCTGGCCCGGAGCCGGATCGCCTATATCCAGGAGTACTTGCCGGTCGACCGGGACATGCGTATCGTGGTCATCGGGCGGCGGATCGTTCACGCTTACTGGCGCATCGCCGCGCCGGGGGAGTTCCGCTCGAACCTGGCCGCCGGCGGGCGGCTGAGCCTGGAACCGGTGCCGGAGGAGGCCCTGGCCCTGGCCCGGCGCACGGCGCAGGCCTGTGGTTTTGACGATGTCGGCATCGACATCTGCCGCTGCCGCGGGGCGCTCTGGGTCCTCGAGGCCAACATGAAATACGGGCTGGAGGGGTTTCGGCGGGCCGGCATCGACTTCACCCACCTCATGGAGAGGATGATCGAGAATGAAGAGATCTGATGCGTCCCTGCTCCCGCGCATCCGCGAGGCGCTCGACTTACGGCAGGCGGCGGCCTTCTCCGCGTATGCGACACCGAATGGCGGCGCGCGGCGCCGGCGCGAGGAGGACTTTTTAAAGGAAGGCTACCGCCAGGCCTTTTCCGTGGACGTGGACCGCATCCTGCACTCGCGGGCTTATGCGCGCTACATCGACAAGACCCAGGTCTTTTATTTGATCCGCAATGACCACATCACCCACCGCGTCCTGCATGTTCAACTCGTCTCCAAGATCAGCCGCAGCATCGGGCGGTTTCTGGGGTTGAACGAGGACCTGATCGAGGCGATCGCGCTCGGCCACGACATCGGCCACACCCCCTTCGGCCACGACGGCGAGCGGTTTCTCTCCGAGCTCTGCCTGGAGCACGGGATCGGAACCTTCCAGCACAACGTCCAGAGCGTGCACTTCCTCGACGTGGTCGAGCGCAAGGGACGGGGATGGAACCTTTGCCTGCAAACCCTGGACGGCATCCTCTGCCACGACGGGGAGGTCCACAACCAGATCCTCGCCCCCGTACGCTCAAAGGATTTCGAGACGCTGCGAACCGAAATGCAGTTGAAGCAGGAGCGGCCCGAGGCCGAACTCACCCCCATGAGCCTCGAGGGCTGCGTGGTGCGCATGGCCGACACGGTCAGCTACATCGGACGCGACATCGAGGACGCGATCCGGCTGCGGCTGATCGATCGCAGCGACCTGCCGCAGGAGAGCACCCAGGTGCTCGGGGATACCAACGGGACCATCGTCTACAACCTGGTGACCGACATTCTTAAAACCAGTCATGAAAAGGACTACGTGGCCTTCAGCCCCGAGGTTTCCGAGGCGCTTCACCGCCTGAAGCGGTTCAACCTGGAGCGCATCTACCTGAACCCCCGCATGAAGCCCTATACGGCCCGGATCCGCGATCTTTTCCGCCTGCTCTTCGAGGAGTACCTCGCGGCGGTCGAGCAGGGCCGGGAGGAATCGGTGATCTTCCGGGGCTTTTTGAACGGCATCGCGCCGGAATATGTGGGGCGGCACCGGCCGGCGGAGATCGTGCGGGATTTCATTGCCGGCATGACCGATCATTACTTCATCGCCCAGTGCCCCGAGCACCTGCGTCCGGCCTATATCCAGTGCCCCGAGCCATGAGCCCGACCGTCACGCACGGGGCTGCGCCCCCGACCTCTTATGAGCCGCGGACGTATCGCAGCTTGGCCAGGGACGATCGTATGGTCGGATTCGAAGTGGTCGTTCGGGAAACCGACCTCATGATCCGGGCGTCTCTGGACCTGCGCGCCCTGGCGCGCGAGCTCGCGGTGACTGAGCGGGCCGGGCTCGAGGCCTACATCCGCGCCTATCCCGACTTCGCCGGCACGCTTGTCCCCTGGACGGCGGAGGGGCCGGTCCCGCGGCTGGTTGAGGAGATGATCGCCGCCGGCGCGGCGGCCGGGGTGGGTCCGATGGCGGCCGTCGCCGGGGCGATCGCCGAGGCGGTCGGGCGCGGCCTGCTGGCGCACTGCGATGAGGTTATCGTCGAAAACGGGGGCGACATTTTTTTGAAGACCCGGGAGGCCGCTACGGTGGCGCTCTACGCGGGTGCCTCGCCGCTCAGCTTGAAAATCGGGGTCGTGATCGGCGGAGGCGGGCGCGCCCTGGCGGTCTGCACCTCCTCGGGCACCGTCGGCCACTCGCTCAGTTTCGGGAGGGCCGATGCGGTTTGCGTGGTGGCCCCTTCCGGCGCCCTTGCGGACGCGGCCGCCACCGCCATCGGCAACCGGGTGCGTTCCGCGCGCGACCTGCACCGGGCGATTGCCGCCGGTCGCCGCATCCCCGGGGTGGAGGGGCTGGTGATCGTCGCAGGGGACCGGGTGGCCTTCTGGGGCGCCGTCCAGGTGGTTTCCATCGCGTCAAAAAAGGGTTGAGTTTTGGGGCCGGACCATCTAAATAAAATGAAGCACGATGGTCAGCCAGATCTGGAGAGCGGGCGGCGATCGATGACGACTTCCATGAAAACGATGTGGGCACCCTGGCGGATCGAGTACATCCTGGCCGAAAAGACCGACGGCTGCGTGTTCTGCAATGCGCTGGGGGAGGGGGCGGAGCTCACGCTCTACAAAGGCCCGCTCACGATGGTGGTGATGAACAAGTTCCCCTACATCAACGGCCACCTGCTGGTGGCCCCGGTGCGGCACGTGGCCGCGCTCCAGGACCTCGATCGGGAGGAGATGGGGGCTTTGCTCGCGACCGTGGATCAATCCGTGCGGGTGCTCAAGCAGGTGATGCGCCCGGAAGGTTTTAACATCGGCTTGAACTTGGGCCGGGTGGCCGGTGCCGGGATCGAGGAGCACCTGCACTTCCACATCGTCCCCCGTTGGCTGGGGGATACCAATGCGCTCGCCGTATTTGCCGACGTGCGCGTGATCCCCCAGCACCTGCAGGAGACCCGTGACGCCCTGAAACCTCATTTCCAGGCGATCGCGCCCTGAATTCAGCGCATCCGGAGGCGGGTACATGAACAAGACGAAACTGGTCATCTGGTTGATCATCCTGGGGCTTATCGGGCTTGCCGTCTATCAGAACCAGGAGCATTTTCTCGGCAGCTCCCAGAGCCTGAGACTCAATCTGGGGCTCCTGCCCGAATACCGCTCTCCCGAGCTGCCCCTGGTGGTTTTCTATGTGGCCTTCTTCGTTTTCGGCCTGCTGGTGGACTTCGGCTTCGCCCTGCCGGACAAGCTGCGCAAGCGGCGCGCGTTGAAACAATTGTCGACCGTCGCGGACGAGCGGGAGAACCAGCTCAATGCGCTGCGCGTCGAGGTGGCCCGTCTCAAGGGCGAACCCCTGCCCGGCGATCCGCCGGAGTCCTCCTTCACCTCTTCGACCCAGACCCGATGAGGCGGGAGGGGCCTGCGACTCCCTTCCGGCCGCCTGATGACCGCCCCCAAGTCCACCCCCATGCTCCGGCAGTACCTCCAGATCAAGGGGGATTACCCGGATGCGATTCTCTTTTACCGCATGGGGGATTTCTACGAGATGTTCTTCGAGGATGCCGAGACCGCCGCGCGCGTGCTCGACATCACCCTGACCTCGCGCAACAAGAACGACGAGTCCCCAGTGCCGATGTGCGGAGTGCCCTACCGCGCCGCCACCGGCTACATCGCCCGGCTGATTGAAAACGGCTTCAAGGTGGCCGTCTGCGACCAGGTGGAGGACCCGGCCGCGGCCAAAGGCCTGGTCAAACGCGAGGTCGTGCGGGTCATCACCCCGGGGATGATCATCGATGAGGAGTTCCTCGACGCCCGCTCCCACAACTTCATCCTGGCCCTGGCCCGCTCAGGCCCCCTGTCGGGCCTGGCCTATCTGGACATCTCGACCGGGATCTTCCGGGTCACCGAATCGACCGACGCCGAGGCGATCCGCGAGGAGCTGCACCGGGTCGGGCCGAAGGAGGTCCTGCTGCCCGAGAGCGCCCGCTCGGAAGGGGACGACCGCCTGGTCGGCTCCGCCGCGGCGACCTACCTGGAGGATCGCGACTTCGATTATGCCCGCGCCTACCGCCGCCTGACCGATCAGTTCCAGACCATCAACCTGGAAGGGTTCGGCTGCGAGCACTTCCGGGCCGGCGTGGCGGCGGCCGGGGCGTTGATGGCCTACGTCGCCGAAACCCAGAAACAGAAGACCGCCCACATCACCCGGCTGGAGAGCTATGGGCTCGGCGGCTGCCTGGTGGTCGACCAAACCAGCCGGCTCAACCTGGAGCTGATCCGCAGCCTGCGGACCGGCTCCCGGCGCGGAAGCCTGCTTGCGGTCCTGGACCACACCCGCACCCCGATGGGGGCCCGGTTGTTTCAGAGCTGGCTCCTTTCCCCCTTGAGCGAGCGTGAACCCATCCTGGAGCGCCAGGCCGCCGTGGCCGCCGCGCGTGAGCGGGTGCTCGTGCGCCGCGCCCTGCGGGAGGTGCTCGCATCGGTGGCCGACCTGGAGCGGCTCGGCAGCAAGACCGTCATGAACCGGGTAAACGCCCGCGACTTGACGGCGCTCAGGCGTTCGCTCCAGGCGCTGCCGGCCATCTGGTCCGAGCTGGGCGGTTTTTCCGACCCCCTGCTGCAGCCGCCGGGGCCGATCGAGGCGCTGTCGGAGCTGGCGGCGCTGATCGAGCGGGCCATCCGCGAGGACGCCCCGCCCACGATCCACGAGGGGCATATGATCAAACCCGGTTTCCACCCCGAGCTCGACGAGCTGGTCGCGATCGGCCGGGACACCAAGGGCTACCTGGCGCGCCTCGAACAGCGCGAGCGCGAGGCGACCGGTATCAACACGCTGAAGGTGAGCTACAACCGGGTCTTCGGCTACTATATCGAGGTGCCGAAGGCGCGCGCCCACCAGACCCCGGGGCATTACGTCCGCAAGCAGACCCTGGTCAATGCGGAGCGCTACATTACCGATGAGCTCAAGGGGTTCGAAACCAAGGTGCTCGGAGCCGAGCAGGCGCGTGCGGAGCTGGAGCACCGGCTCTTTCAGGAGATCCGGGAGGCGGCCGCCGCACAGTACCCACGGCTGCAGGAGGCGGCGCGGTTTCTGGCCCGGCTCGACTGCCTGCTGAACCTGGCCGAGGTCGCCGACCGGAACCACTACTGCCGGCCCGCCATCCTCGATGAGGGGCGGATCCTGATCGATGAGGGGCGCCATCCGGTGGTCGAGAAAACGATCGGGGGCGAGCGCTTCGTGCCCAACTCGATCGAGATGGACGACACGGCCAATCAGGTCCTGATCATCACCGGGCCGAACATGGCCGGCAAGTCCACTGTGCTGCGGCAAACGGCGCTCCTGGTCATCATGGCCCAGATGGGCGGCTTCGTCCCGGCACGCAAGGCCGCCCTCGGCATCGTCGACCGGATCTTCACCCGGGTCGGCGCGCTCGACAACCTCTCCCAGGGGCAGAGCACCTTCATGGTCGAGATGCAGGAGACCGCCAATATCCTCAACCATGCCACCGGCCGCAGCCTGGTCGTCCTGGATGAGATCGGCCGCGGCACGAGCACCTACGACGGGTTGAGCATCGCCTGGGCCGTGGCCGAGTACCTGCACGACCTGAACGGGGCCGGGGTCAAGACCCTTTTCGCCACCCATTACCACGAGCTCACCGACCTGGCCGACCGCAAGCCGCGCGTGAAGAACTTCAGCATCGCGGTAAAGGAATGGAACGACGACATCATCTTCCTGCACAAGCTCGTGCCCGGCGGCACCAACCGCAGCTACGGAATCCAGGTGGCTCGCCTGGCCGGGGTCCCGCCGCCGGTGATCGGCCGCGCGAAGAAGATCCTCTTCGGGATCGAAAGCGGCGAGCATGGGGCCCCGGCCGTTTCCACGGCCGGGCGGAGCGCCAAACCGGTCCCGACCCAGCTCGACCTTTTCCGCACCACCGAGGCCAAGGTGCTGGAGCTGCTGCGGGCGGCCGACCTCGAACAGCTCACCCCGCTTGAGGCCATGAATCTTTTGAGCCGTCTCCAGGAGCTGGCCGGCAAGCGCGGGCCGGAGACCTCGACCTAGCCGATCTCTTCATCCCGAAGAGCGGCGGCCGGCCTTCCGGTCCGGGTCTCCCATGTCGATTTGCCTGGAGATTCAAAGCGATTTAGGATAAAGTAAGGCATCATGCCGACGTCTCGACGGTCTCATGGGATCCTGCCGCCGGCAGGCATCCGCCTGATGATAGCGGTTCTCTGCGCGGTGCTGTTGCTCGCCCCGGCGCCCTTGCATGCCGCCGACCTGAGCCCAGCGTTCTTCGACGCCGACGGGTGTGCGCGCGCTCTGCGCAACGATGCGGCCGCGTTGAAGTTCCGTCACAACTGGGAACGGTGCATCGACAAGTTCCAGGCCGTCTATCGCCAGGACATTCGCGGCCCATGGGCGCCGGCAAGCCTGTTCCAGGCCGGGCTGCTCTACCGGGACCTGGCGCGGTTCTCCCGCAGCGAGGCCGACGAGAAACGGGCGGTCGAGCTTTTCGAACAGGTTCAGAAACAGTTTCCCGGCAGCGCCTACCGCGAGCGGGCCGCCGCCGAGCTGCAGAAGGCTAGTCCGCCGGCCGCTCAGGAGGAAAAAT
>JALOOS010000232.1 GCA_025454275.1 Desulfobacterales bacterium
TCGAAGGCGAGGAAGATGAGGGCGAAGATATAATAGGAGACGCTGAACTGGATCCAGGCGCTGCCGATGGTGGGCATTCCGCTCTCATACGTCTCGGAGCGCTTTTCGCCTTCGCTGCGCCCGCCGATGAGCCACGAAACGAGTATGGGAGATACGGCAAAAAGAACACCGATCAGAAGAAAGACGCCGACATACAAGAAGTCGTGCAACACCTGATTCGGCATTGGGTCGCTCCGCGCTGCTGGACAGGTCATGAGGCGGAATCGGAAGAAAGAGCGAGCGGAGGAAGTCGGATGTCCAGGTCAAGAGGAGGGGCTCTTTCTCGTGGCAGCACCGATACCTCATTCACATCGGGCCTGTCAAGTATTTAATTCATTATTTTAACGTAATAAAAAATGGTATCGTTCAATTAATGAATGAATGTTATTCTTTAATATTTACGTAGTATAAAATGAATGGGTCTTTAAAAAGCAACTGACTCATCCGGAAGGCAGATTCGCCCGGAGTTGCCAGCTCAGCAGTAGCTCGACCCGTCCCAGCAGTGGGTGCAGAGCTTTTCCCGGGCCAGGCCGATCGCGGCGATCAGATCCTCAAGCCGCTGGTATTTCAGGGTGGTGAGATGCAGGCGCCGGCGGATGAGCTCGATCATGGCGAGGTTCTGGGCGGAGCCGTCCTGGGCGTAAGGCGCCAGGTCGCATTCGCCCGCGGACCCCAGATCGCGGATGGCACGGCAGCCGGCCAGGTCCAGAGTGGAGCGCGAGGTTGAGAAGTTGAGGAATTCGCAGGGGTAGATCAGGGTGGGGCAGGCCGGGCGCATGTGGACTTCGCGGGCGCCGAAGTCGTAGAGGATCCGGATCGTCTCCTGCAGCTGGGTGCCCCGCACAATGGAGTCCTCGCAGAAGAGCAGCCGCTGCCCCTCGATCAGCCGGCGCACGGGAATAAGCTTCATCTTGGCCACCAGGTCCCTCAGCTTCTGCTCCTGGGGCATGAAGCTGCGCGGCCAGGTGGGCGTGTATTTGACGAAGGGCCGCCGGTAGGGGATCCGCTTTTCGTTGGCGTAGCCGATGGCATGACCGATCCCGGAGTCCGGGATGCCCGCGACGCAGTCCACCGGGGTGTCGTCGCAACGCGCAAGCGCGGCCCCGCAGGCGTTGCGCACCGCCTCCACGTTGATCCCCTCGTATTCCGATGCCGGATAGCCGTAGTAGACCCAGAGAAAGGCACAGATCTGCATCTGCGGACCCGGGGGAACGCGTTGCTCCCAGCCGTCGGCCGTGATCAGGACCACCTCCCCCGGCCCGAGGAAATGCTCGGTGCGGAATCCCAGGTTCGGAAAGGCGCAGGATTCGGAGCTGACGGCGACCGCCCCCTCCCTGCGCCCGATCACCAGCGGGGTCCGGCCCAGGCGGTCGCGGGCGGCCACGATTCCTTTCCCGGTCAGCAGCAGCAGGGTGCAGGAGCCGCAGATCTGCGCCTGGGCGTTGGCGATGCCCTCCTCGAAGCCGGCCGCCTCGCAGATCAGCTCGGCCGCCATTTCGGTGGGGGTGATGGCGCCGCCGGAGGTGTCCGTGAAAAAACGCCGCCGGGCATAGGCCTCCTGCACGAGCGCTTCGAGGTTGCGGATCCGGCCAACGGTGACGATGCCGAAAGTGCCCAGGTGCGAGCCGATGATCAGGGGCTGGGGGTCGGTGTCGCTGATGGCGCCGATGCCGCTGGTGCCCTGGAAGCGAGCGACATCGGCTTCGAACTTGGTGCGGAAGTAGTTGTTCTCGATGTTATGGATCGAACGCTGGATGCCGTGCGCGTTCAGCACCGCCATCCCGCCCCGCCGCGTGCCCAGGTGGGAGTGGTAGTCGGTGCCGTAGAACAGCTCCGATACGCAATCTTCCGTCGAAACGATCCCGAAAACGCCGCCCATGATCTTACCGTATTTGAAAGGGTTCAAGGGGTCGAGGGGTCAAGGGTCCAAGGGGAACAACAAGACCCCACCCCCCGCCCCCATTCCACCAAACACCAAACACCAAACACTAAACACCAAACACCTGTTTTTCCCCCGCACACCCTGCGCCGGTCTTTTATCTTATATCCCCATGGTAGTGCTGGAGCGAGCGCACCTTGGGGCGGCCCTCGCGGCGCGCGGCGATCCCCTTGGCCGCGGCGATGGCCGCCGCCGTGGTGGTGATGTAGGGGATTTTGAACTTGACGGCCGCGCGGCGGATGTCGGAGCTGTCGGTGGCCCCTTTGCGGCCGCTCGGGGTGTTCACGAGCAGGTGGACCTGGCCGTTGGCCATGACGTCGACCAGGTTGGGCCGGCCGCTCCCGATCTTTGAGACCGGGACCGCGTCGATGCCCACCTCCTTCAAAAACCGATGGGTCCCCTCGGTGGCCATGATCTGGAAGCCGAGATCCCGGAAGCGGCGGGCGGGCTCGATGGCGGCGGTCTTGTCCCGGTCGGCGATGGTGAAGAGGACCGTGCCCTCGAGCGGCAGCCGCGTCTGGGTGGCCTCCTGGGCTTTGAAAAAGGCGCGGCCGAAAGAGTAGGAGATCCCCAGCACCTCGCCGGTGGAGCGCATCTCCGGACCGAGCACGGGGTCGACCTCGGGGAACATGTTGAAGGGGAAGACCGCCTCCTTGACCCCGAAGTGGGGGATGCGCCGCTCCTCGAGCCCGAGTTCGGCCAGGCGGCGGCCGAGGATCACCTGGGTGGCGGCGCGCGCCATGGAGAGGCCGCAGACCTTGGAGACGATCGGCACGGTGCGCGAGGCGCGGGGGTTGGCCTCCAGGACGTAGACCGTGTTCTCGAAGATGGCGTACTGGATGTTCATCAGCCCCACGACGCCGAGCTCAACGGCGATCCGGCGGGTGTATTCGCGGATGGTGTCGATGTGCTTTGGGGCGAGGCTGATCGGCGGAATGACGCAGGCCGAATCCCCGGAGTGGATCCCGGCGAGCTCGATGTGCTCCATCACCGCCGGCACGAAGGCGTCCTGCCCGTCGGCGATGGCGTCGGCCTCGGCCTCGATGGCGTTGTCGAGGAACTTGTCGATCAGGATGGGGCGCTCGGGCGAGAGCTCCACCGCCGCGGTGACGTAGCGTTCGAGCATCGCGGCGTCGTGGACCACCTCCATGCCCCGACCGCCCAGGACGTAGGAGGGCCGCACCATCAGGGGGTAGCCGATCCGGTCGGCGACCGCAAGCGCCTCGGCCGCGCTGCCGGCCATCCCCGACTCGGGCATGGGGATGCTCAACCGCCGCATGATCTCGCGGAAGCGGTCGCGGTCTTCGGCCAGATCGATGGCATCCGGCGAGGTGCCGAGGATGCGCACGCCCGCCTCGGCCAGCTCGCGGGCGATGTTGAGCGGGGTCTGGCCGCCGAACTGGACGATCACCCCCTCGGGGGCCTCCTTTTCATAGATTCCGAGGACGTCTTCGACCGTCAGGGGCTCGAAGTAGAGCTTGTCCGAGGTGTCGTAGTCGGTGGAGACGGTTTCGGGGTTGCAGTTGACCATGATGGACTCGAAGCCCGCCTCGCGGATGGCGTAGGCCGCGTGCACGCAGCAGTAGTCGAACTCGATCCCCTGGCCGATGCGG
>JALOOS010000233.1 GCA_025454275.1 Desulfobacterales bacterium
GCTATGCCACCTGCCACTGGTGCCACGTGATGGAGAAGGAGTCCTTCGAGGACGAGGAGGCGGCCCGCTGCCTGAACGACACCTTCATCAGCATCAAGGTGGACCGGGAGGAGCGGCCCGACATCGATGCGGTCTACATGGCGGCCTGCCAGATGGCGACCGGAAGCGGGGGCTGGCCGCTCAGCATCTTCATGACCCCGGAGCGCAAGCCCTTCTTCGCCGCCACCTACCTGCCCAAGCGCTCGCGCTTCGGTCGCACCGGCCTGATCGAGCTCTGCGAGCGCGTGCGCGAGCTCTGGGCCCTCGAGCCGCACAAAATCGCCGCCGCCGCCGAGGAGATCACCGGGCGGTTGGGAGGCGCCTTCGAATTCAGCGCGGACGCGGCGCCCGGCCTGCGGCTTCTGGACCGGGCCTACGACGATCTGGCGCTGAGCTTCGATTCCCGCCACGGGGGATTCGAGACGGCGCCCAAGTTCCCGACCCCCCACCGCCTGCTGTTCCTGCTGCGCTGCCATGCCCGCACGGGCGAGCCGCGGGCGCTCGAGATGGTCGTTCGCACCCTTTCCGCCATGCGCCTGGGCGGGATCTGGGACCACCTGGGCTTCGGGTTTCACCGCTATTCCACCGACAGCCAGTGGCTCCTGCCCCATTTCGAGAAGATGCTCTACGACCAGGCCCTCCTGGCGCTCGCCTTTCTCGAGGCTTTCCAGTCGACCGGCCGCCCGCTCCTGGAGCAGACCGCCCGGGAGATCTTCACCTACGTCCTGCGCGACATGCGCGCGCCGAACGGCGCCTTCTTCTCGGCCGAGGATGCCGACAGCGAGGGGGTCGAGGGGAAGTTCTACCTCTGGGAGGAGTCCGATTTCCGCCGGGTCCTCGGGGTCTCCGAGGCCGACTTCTGGGCACCGGTGTTTCACGTACGAACGGAGGGCAACTTCAAAGAGGAGGCGACCGGCCGAAGGAGCGGGGCCAACATCCTGCACCTCACCCGCCCCCTGGCCGACTGGGCACCGCAACTGAATACGACCGTGGAGGAGCTCGAGCGCCGCTGGGAGCAAGCGCGGGCCCTGCTCTACGCCGCCCGGAAAGAACGGATCCTCCCGCTCACTGACGACAAAGTCCTCACCGACTGGAACGGGCTGATGATTGCCGCCCTCGCGGCCGGGGGGCGGATCCTCGGCGAGGAGCGCTATACCGAGGCCGCCGCCCGCGCCGCGCGCTTCCTTTTGGAGTCGATGCGCACCGCCAGCGCGCCGTCCGCGGCCAGGCCGCGGACTATGCCTTCCTGATCCAGGGGCTGCTCCAGCTCCACCGCGCCACCTTCGAGCTTGCCTGGGCCGAGGAGGCCGCCGCCCTCCAAGGGCTGATGGTGGATGAGTTCTGGGACGATGCCGCCGGCGGGTTCTTTCTCGCGGGGCGCGCAGGGGGCGAGCTGCCCGTACGCCCCAAGGAGATCTACGACGGGGCGGTCCCCTCGGCCAATTCGGTCGCGCTGATGAACCTCTTGTGGCTTTCCCGGCTGACCGGCGATGCCGCCTTCGCGGAGCGGGCCGACACCCTCGTGCGGGCCTTCGCCGGCACGGTTTCCCGCAGCCCCTCGGCCTTTGCCTATTTTTTGTGCGGGCTGGACTTCGCCCTGCGGCCCGGGCAGGATCTCGTCATCGCTGCGGCCGGCTCAGGCGCCGAGACCCGGGCGCTGCTGGCAGCGCTCAATCGCCATTTCACCCCCAACCAGGTCGCCCATTTCAAGTCCGAGGAAAACGCCCTCCGCCTTGCCCGGTTTGCGGGATTTACCGACGGCCTGAAGGTCGCCCGCGGGGAGACCACCGCCCACATCTGCGTGGGGGGCTCCTGCCGCGAATCGCTCACCGACGCCCGGGAGGTGCTGGCGCGGATCCTGGGAACCGATGGCACGCCGTGAACCGCTGCCGGCCCCGCCTGCGCCCCGCCTGCAGGTGGAGCCATCAGGCGCCGCCTGCTCGCCTGGTACGGTCGAAACCGGCGCTCCCTGCCCTGGCGCAAGACGCGCGACCCGTATCGTATCTGGGTCTCCGAGGTCATGCTCCAGCAGACCCAGGTGGCGACCGCTATCCCTTACTACCGGCGCTTCATCGATCGGTTCCCGACCCTCCGAGCTCTCGCGCAGGCCGATCTCGACGCCGTGCTGAAACTCTGGGAAGGGCTCGGCTACTACGCCCGGGCCCGCAACCTGCACCGGGCCTGCGCCCTGGTCCTAACCCACCACGGCGGCCGGGTCCCCGGGGACTGGGAGCCTTTCCGGGCCCTGCCGGGGGTCGGGGACTATATCGCGGCGGCGGTCCTGAGCATCGCCTTCGAACGGCCCTTCGCGGTGGTGGACGGGAATGTCAAGCGGGTGCTGGCGCGCCTGTTCGCCCTCCCGGCCCCCGTCAACCGGCCCGCCGCCCACAAGAGCTTCCAGGCGGCGGCCGATCGGCTGCTGGACCGCCGCCGCCCCGGGGATTTCAACCAGGCCCTGATGGAGCTGGGGGCGCTCGTCTGCACACCTGCCGCTCCCCAATGCCCGCTCTGCCCGTTGAGCCGGTATTGCACCGCGTTCAAGGCGGGCGCGATCGCGCGCTATCCGCGCCGGCGCCCCTCCCGCCCGGTACCGGAGGTCGAGATCGCCGTCGGGGTCGTCTTCAAACAGGCGAGCGTGCTGATCACAAGGCGCCCGGAGAAGGGCCTGCTCGGCGGGCTGTGGGAGTTTCCGGGCGGCAAGCTCCGCGAGGGGGAGAGCCCGGCCGCGGCCTGCGCGCGGGAGATCAAGGAGGAGGTCGGGTTGGCGGTGAGGGTCGCGGCCCCCCTGGCAGTGGTCCGGCACGCCTACTCGCATTTCCGCGTCCGGCTGCACGTCTTCCGCTGCCGGTACACCGGGGGGCGCGTGCGCCGCAACGGCCCGGTGGAGCACCGCTGGGTGCGCCTTGCGGCCCTCGACCGCTTCGCCTTCCCCGGCGCCAACCGCAAATTCATGCCGCTTCTCACGCAGGATGGCGAGGGGCAAGGGGCGGTCCCGGAGGAGGAGAGCACCGCATGACCGATCTCCTCCTGGTCCAGCCCCCGATCCGCGATTTCTACCTGACGCAGAAGCGCACCATCCCCTACGGCCTGGCCGCGATCGCGGCCGCCGCGCGGGCCGAGGGGCTCACGGTCGAGATCATCGACGCGCTGGCACACCGGAAGACCCGGGCCCTGCCATTGCCGCCCGAGCTGAACCACCTGCAGCCCTTCTACGGCCGGCCCGACGCCGCCCCCTTCGCCCTCTTTCACCGGTTCCGCCATTTCGGGCACAGCTTCGAGCAGATCGCCCGCCGGGCGCGCGCGACCGAAGCTCCCCTGGTGGGGATATCGGCCCTTTGCACCCCCTATGCGGAGGAAGCCCTGGCCGCCGCCGAGGCCATCAAGGCGCTCCACCCCGCCGGCCGCATCGTCATGGGCGGCCACCACGCGACCCTCCTGCCGGAGAGCCTGCTCGCCTCCCCGGCGGTGGATTTCGTGCTGCGCGGGGAGGGGGAAGCCTCCCTGCCGCGTCTCGCACACTGCCTTCGAACGGGCGGGGAGCTGCAGGCGGTCCCCGGCATCTGCTTCCGCCGGCCGGACGGGACGCTTTTCATCGGCGCGCCCGCCGTGATGGGGCGCCTCGAGGAGTTCCCGCCCCCGGCCCTGGATCTGCTCGATCTTGCCTATTATCGGCGCGGCGGCCGCGGCAGCGCCGTAATCGTGGCCGGGCGCGGCTGCCCCTTCACCTGCTCCTACTGCAGCGTCGGCCGCGACTCCTGGATCCCCTACCGGCTCAGGCCGCCGGCTGCGGTCGTCGCCGAGCTGGAGACCGCCGTCACCCGCCAGGCGTCGGCGTTCATCGACTTCGAGGACGAGAACCTCGCCCTGGACCGCACCTGGTTCCTCGACCTGCTCCGGCGGATCGAGTCGCGCTTCGGCGGCAGGGGGATCGAGCTCAGGGCCATGAACGGGCTCTTTCCGCCCACCCTGGATGAAGAGATCGTCGCCGCCATGGCCCGCGCCGGGTTCAAGGCGCTCAACCTCGCCCTGGTCACCACCGACCCGGAGCAGCTCGAACGCTTCCGGCGGCAGGACGTGCGCACGGCGTTCGACCACGCCCTCGCCTGGGCCGAGACCCACGGGATGAGGGCCGTGGGCTATATGATCGTCGGCGCCCCCTTCCAGGAGCCCGGCCCCTCGGTGGAGGACCTGCTCTTCCTCGCCGCACGGCGGGTGCTGGCGGGTGTCTCCGTCTTCTACCCCGCCCCCGGCAGCCGGGATTACGAAACCTGCCGGGAGCTGGGGCTCCTGCCGCGCCGCTTCGGCGCCATGCGCGCGAGCGCGCTCCCGGTCGAGCACACCACCCGCCGCATCGAGTCCGTCACCCTGCTGCGCCTGGGGCGGATCCTGAATTTCATGAAACAGCTGATCGACCGCGGACTGCCGCTTCCGGTGCCGATGCCGGAGGAGACGGCCCCCTTCGAACCGGCCGACCGCCTCGCGACGGGCCGCCGCCTCCTCGCCCGGTTTCTGGCCGACGGCCGGATCCGGGGGGTCACTCCGGACGGGGAGGTCTACGACCACCTCGCCTGCCCCGACCTTGTCCGGCAGTTCATAGATGGGCTCGGCAAGATCGCGCTGCGCGGCACGATTCGCTGAACCGCCGCCGGGCCTTGAAAAATCCATGGGGGGGTCTCATATTCACGCTTCGATAGTAGACTCACGGTTGATGGATAGAAATGGGTTCCGGGTTCACGGTTCATTTTTAGTCACCTTGCGCCCTGTACCGTTCGCCATGCACCGTTTTCAAACGACCGAAGGAGGTACTCTCATGAGCGTTCTCGTTACTCAAAAAGCCCCGGATTTTACGGCCCCGGCGGTGATGCCGGACGGCACGATCAAGGAGGATTTCAAGCTTGCGGACCTGCGCGGCAGGTACGTGGTGCTTTTTTTCTGGCCGCTCGACTTCACCTTCGTATGCCCGACGGAGATCATCGCCCACGACCACCGCGTGGCCCAGTTCAAGGAGCGCGGCGTCGAGGTGGTCGGGGTGTCGATCGACTCCCAGTTCACCCATTTCGCCTGGCGCAACACGCCCGTCAAGGAGGGCGGGATCGGACCGGTACGGTTTCCGATCGTGGCCGACATCAAGCACGACATCACCCGGGCCTACGGCATCGAGCACCCGGACGGGGTCGCCCTGCGCGCATCGTTTCTGATCGACAGGAACGGAGTGGTCCAGCACCAGGTGGTCAACAACCTGCCCCTGGGGCGCGACGTGGAGGAGATGCTGCGCGTGGTGGACGCCCTGAAGTTCACCGAGGAGCACGGGGAGGTCTGTCCGGCCGGCTGGCACAAAGGCGATGCCGGCATGAAGCCGACCGCCGAGGGAGTAGCGAGCTACCTCGCAAAGCACGAGAAGAAGCT
>JALOOS010000234.1 GCA_025454275.1 Desulfobacterales bacterium
CACCGATTCATGGAAAAACACTGGAACGTGGCGGCCCCTGACGAAGCGGTGGTCGCGCGCCTCCGAGAGGCCCTCGGCTGCCACCGTGCGGTGGCCGCCGTCCTGGCCAACCGCGGCCTTGACTCACCGGAAAAGGTTCTCTCGTTTTTGAACGCCTCCCTGTCGGAACTGCGACCACCGACCGAACTGAAGGATATCGACAAGGCCGCCGCCCGCCTGGCGCGTGCCGTTATCGCCGGCGAACAGATCCTGCTCATCGGCGACTACGATGTGGACGGAACCACCGCCACCGCGCTTCTTTTCGAATTCCTCAGGGGCTGCAGAGCAAGGGTCTCCTATTACATTCCCGATCGGCTGCGGGAAGGGTATGGGTTTCAACCGCAGCAGATTGCCGCGGTGGCCTCACCCCGCGGAGCCACGCTGCTGGTCACGGTGGATTGCGGCTCGGGCAGCCACAGCGCCGTGGCGGCCGCGCGAGCCGCGGGGATCGATGTGATCATCACCGATCATCACATCCTGGGAGGGGAGCTTCCCGCGGCGGTTGCGGTCGTCAACCCCAAGCGGGCCGACTGCCCTGCGGGGTTGAGCCACCTGGCCGGCGTCGGGGTCGCCTTCTGCCTGGTGGTTACCCTGCGCAAGCATCTGCGCGAACGGGGTTTCTGGCAAGGCCGGCCTGAACCCAATCTGCGCGTTTTCTGCGACCTCGTGGCGCTCGGCACCATTGCGGACATGGTGCCCCTGGTGACGGACAACCGGATTCTAGCCAAGGCCGGGCTCGAGCTGATCGGCAGCATCCGCCGGCCGGGGGTGGCGGCGCTGATGGAGGCGAGCGGCATTCTGCACCGCCGCGCCGGGGTGGAGGATGTTGCCTTTCGCCTGGGCCCCCGGCTGAACGCCGCCGGCCGGATCGGCCACGGCAGTCTCGCCGTGGAGCTGCTGACCGCGGACGGCATGGAGCGCGCCCGGGAGCTGGCCCGGCGGCTGGACGACCTGAACGGCCGGCGCCAGGAGCTGGAAAAACAGGTGTTGAAGGAGATCGAGGACCGCATCCGCCGGCAGCCGGAGCTTTTGGCGCGCCGCAGCCTGGTCTTCGCCGGTACCGGTTGGCACGAGGGGGTGGTCGGCGTCGTGGCCTCGCGGATCATGGAGCGCTACTACCGCCCCGTGGTGGTGATTGCCCTGAACGGGGACCATGGACGGGGGTCGGCAAGGGGCCTGCCCGGCATGGATCTCCTCGCCTGCCTGGACGCCTGCAGGGACCGCCTGGAGGAATTGGGAGGCCACCTCCAGGCCGCCGGGCTCCGGCTCGCGGCCGACCAGCTGGAGGCCTTCCAGGCGGCCTTCGAGGAGAGCGTCCGCCGCTGCTGCCCGCCCTCGCTTTTCACCCCCTACCTGACCATCGATGCCGAGCTGAGCCTGAGCGACATCACCGGGGAACTCGCCGACCAGCTGGAGGCGTTGACCCCCTGCGGCATCGGAAACCCCGAGCCCCTCTTCATGGATCGGAACGTCACGATCGTCTCCTCCGCGCGGGTTGGAACCGGCCACCGGCGGATGGTCCTGCGCTCCGCATGCCCCGCCGGGGCCCCCCGCCTGCAGGCGATTCAGTTCCATGCCGGCCCCGAGGAGAACCAGCCCGACGCGTTCAGCCGGATGGCCTTCCGGGTGCGTTGGAATCATTGGAACGGCACCCGCCGCCTGCAGCTGGTGGTCGATGCGGTCCAGCCGGCGCTCGGCACCCGCCGGGCTGAGCCGACGGAACCCGACGCGGCCGCAATTCTGAGACCCCCCGGAACCGGGTAAAAAAATCTGGAGAAAATTCTTTTTTCTTCTTGAAATTCGCCGCGCTTGCTTTTAATATGTCCTGTCAAGCATGCGGTGACCATCCGCTTCACGCAAAGGAAACGAAATCATGGGAAAGGTCTTTCGACCGAGCACGCGGGAGTCTTCCATTCTCTCAAAAATCGAATCCACCAAGGAGCACAAGCGCCGGCTGGCCATCGGAGGGCTGCGGGACTGCGCCGACGCCCTGGCCAACGCCATCGCCATGAAATTGGTGGAGAACCACTTGGTGGAGACCGCCAACAAGAATTCGCTCGAAGAGCAGATCCAGACCTGCCTTGAAAAAATCGGCCGCGCCAGCGACTTCGAAATCGACTACCAGATCGCCCCGATTCGCAATTTGGTACCGGACTTCAACGTCGTCAGCCTTTACGTGACGGCCTTCATCCTGGAGAGCGTGCTCAGCCACAAGGACACCGTCGACGTTTTCGGTTCGGATGAAGATATATACCTTACCGTCCACCAGCAGGTGAAAAAACACCTGCCGGTGTGATGCCCTCCCGGTTCCTCCCGCGACGGGTCAACCCGCCCTGCGATGACCCCGGGCTGTTTCTCCCGTTCCGGTTCGCCCGCCGCGCCCTTCTCTTCGATCTTGGCGACAACGCCCCTCTCTCCCCGCGGGATTTGCTGAAGACCTCCCACGTTTTTGTCACCCACACCCACATGGACCACTTCGTCGGCTTCGACCGGCTGCTTCGCTGCTGCCTCGGTCGGGAAAAAGAGCTTTTTCTATTCGGGCCGCCCGGCTTCATAGGCAATGTGGAGGGAAAGCTCGCCGGGTATACCTGGGATCTCGTGGAGCGGTTCAGCGCGAACCTGCGCCTTCACCTGACCGAGGTCCGGCCCGAGGGACGGATCCAGTGCGCCTGCGAATGCCGCCGGCGCTTCCAACCCGGCCCCAAAACCGTCGCCCCGCCGTCGGACGGCCCGCTCCACGCCGAACCGGAGTTCCACGTCACAGCCGCGCTGCTCCGGCACAGCACCCCCTGTCTGGGCTTTGCCCTTACCGAGCGTTTCGGTGTGAACATCCTGAAGACGGAGCTGACGGCGCTGGGTCTCACACCCGGACCTTGGTTGTCGCGGTTCAAGGCAGCTCTTTACGCCGGAGCCGACCCGTGCGAAGCGGTTGAAACCGGCTCCGACCCGACCGGGAGCTCCCGTCGCTTTACACTTGGGGAATTGAGCGGACGGATCGCGCGCATTACAGCCGGCCGGAAAATCGCCTACGTCACCGACGTGGCCGACACCCCGGGAAACCGCAACGCCATCATCGCCCTTGCACGCGATGCCGACCTGCTCTTCATCGAGTCCCCGTTTCTGGACCGTGACCGCGAACTGGCTGCCGCCAAGCACCACCTGACCGCCCGCCAGGCGGGTGAGATCGCCGCCCAGGCCGGGGTCAAGCGCTTCAGCCTTTTCCATTTCTCACCGCGCTACCAGGGTCGAGAGGCCGAGATCCTGGCCGAGGCCCAGCAGGCCTACGAGCAGACGGGAGGCGGGGGGGCGGAAACAAATAGAAAGAGTCAGAGTGCAGAGTCGGAGTCGGAGTAAAAAGACAACATCCATTCACTCTGACTTTTTCTACTCCGACTCTGACAGTCTCTCGTTTGACTCCTACTCGGTACTCTGACTTTTCTTTAGTTCCGCCCCCACCCCTGGTTCCGCCCCCTGGGCGGCTCGACCCCTTTTATCGGGGAGCAGCGGGTTTCCAGTGAGTTGACGCCCAGCACCTCGCTCACC
>JALOOS010000235.1 GCA_025454275.1 Desulfobacterales bacterium
ACGCTAAGCGGCAAAGCCGTAGTGGAACTTTTCGTATTTGGTCTCGCCGCCCAGCAGCCGGTCGATGCGGGCCTGAACCTCCTGCCGCTCCTTGCTCTTCAGCCAGGCGTCCCAGTCCTGGGCGGAGTTCCAGGTGCTGATCACGAGGAACTCCTCCGGATCGTCCATGCTGCGCAGCGTCTCCCCGGAGATGTACCCCAGCTGCGCCGTGGCGAGAATCCGCATCTGGCGGAAAAGCGTAATGATCTCCTTGGCCTTGCTGGCCGGGACACGCCGTTTGATCAGGATCTTTACCGCCATGGGGGTCTCCTTTCGCCGTGGGGAATGTGAGGCAATGATCATCAATCCTAGCAGGGTTGCCCGCCGCGGTCAAGGTGCGGCGGCCCGCAGCGATGCCGGCCTGCTTTTTTCCACGCCGCCGATGCTGATCTCCAGGCGGACGAAATCCGACGGTGAGAGCGTTTCCGCCCGCCGCACCGGGTCGATCCCGGCGGCCGCCAGGGCCTCTGCCGCGGCCTCCGGCGCCAGGCCGAGCGGCGCGCCGGAGAGCGCATTTTTGATGGTCTTGCGGCGCCGGCCGAACGCGGCTGCGATCAGGCGGAAGAGGCGCGCTTCGTCGTGGGGCGGATAAGCTTCCGGCGGCCGGTCGAAGGAAATTTCCAACACCTCCGCGTCCACCTTCGGCACGGGGAAGAAGTGGCTCGCGCTCACCTGGGCCAGGCGCCGGACGGCGGCGCAGCAGCCGAGAAGCGCCGTGATGCGCCCGTACTCGCGCCCGCCCGGGGAGGCGGTCAGGCGCCGCGCAAGCTCCCGCTGGAACATCAGCACGGCGCGGTGGACATGGCGCCGGGCGTCGATCAGCCGGATCACGATCTGGGAGGATATGTTGTAGGGCAGATTCCCGAAGACGGAGAGCGGCCCCCCTTCCCCGCGGGCCAGCTCCGGCAGGTCGAGATCGAGGGCGTCGCCTTCGATGATCCGCACGTGCGGCAGTGAACAGCGTGCCAGCTCCTCCCGGAGCAGCGGTATGAGGTGCGGGTCCCGCTCCACGGCGATGACGCTCCGCGCGACCCGCGCCAGCGGCACGGTCAACGCCCCCAGGCCGGCCCCGATTTCAAGGATCCGCTCCTCTGCACCGACGCCGGCCCGGGCGACGATCATCTCGGCCACGGAGGGCGGTGAGAGAAAGTTCTGCCCCAGTTGCTTTCGGGGGCGCAGGCCGTGGGCGCCCAGCACGGATCGGGGAGAGGGGCTCATGCGTGAAGGCCTTACCAGGAATCCGGCCGCCGATCAATCCGGTTCGCTGCTAGAATTTGCTCTTTGAGACACCTTGACGCGGAATTAGCAATTGATTACCTTTGCCCACGTGAGTCATCAGCCCCCCCGACGAGAGGAGCCCTCCAATGGTGAGAAAAAAGGGTAAAGCCGTCAGCTTCGATGCCATGGTCAAATTCTTTCTCCACTCCTACCAAATTCCCACCAAACGCGACGTCGAACGGATCCTCGCACGCCTGGACCGGTTGGAGGCGGCGGTCGGCGCCGTCGCCTCCGGCGCCCGCAGCCGCGAGGCCCGCCGCAGCCGGGGGGCGGCGGCGGATGTCGTCCTGGATCTGATCCGGCGCTCCAAGCAGGGGGTGAAGTTCGCCGATATCCAGAACAAGACCGGCTTTGCCGAAAAAAAGGTGCGCAACATCATCTTCCGGCTGCACAAACTGGAGAAGATCAAGCGCCACAGCCGGGGCGTCTATATCGCCATCTGAGGCCGTCCGCATGCGAACCTCCCCTCCGACGACCTTTTCCGCCGGCGGACCCGCACCGAAGGCCGGCGACCGCATCCACGGATACCGGGTTCTGAGAAGCGAGCCTCTGCCGGAAATATCGGCAACGGCCATCCTCCTCGACCACCCGGCCACCGGCGCAAGGCACCTGCACGTGTGCCGGCCCGACGCCGAAAACACCTTCGGCGTCGCCTTCCGCACCGTGCCGCAGGACTCCACCGGCGTGGCCCATATCCTCGAGCACACCGTGCTCTGCGGCTCGGCGCGGTTTCCCGTGCGCGACCCCTTTTTCTCGATGCTCAAGCGCAGCCTGAGCACGTTCATGAACGCCTTCACCTCTTCCGACTGGACGATGTATCCGTTCTCCACCCAGAACCGGAAAGACTTCTACAACCTCATGGACGTCTACCTGGATGCCGCCTTTTTCCCGCGGCTGGAGGAGTTGAGCTTCAAGCAGGAGGGGCACCGGCTGGAGATTGCCGCCGAACCCGGCAAGCCCCCGACCCTCATCTACAAAGGGGTGGTCTTCAACGAAATGAAAGGGGCGATGTCCTCCCCGGACCAGGTGATGGTGCGCTCGATCATGCGGGCGCTCTACCCGGACACGACCTATTCCAACAACTCCGGAGGCGATCCGGCCGAGATCCCGGCGCTCACCTACGATCAACTGGTCGCGTTCCACCGGCGCCACTACCACCCGTCCAATTCCTTTTTCTACACCTACGGCGACCTGCCGCTGGAAGAGCACCTGGAGTTCATCGCGCGCACGGTCCTCTCCCGTTTCCAGGCGGCCGATCCGGCGCCGGCCGTCCCGCTGCAGCCGCGCTGGCCGGCCCCGCGCCGGGACACGGCCGCGTACCCCTTTGCCCGGGACGAGGACCCGACCCGCAAGCACCAGGTGTGCGTCGCCTGGCTGGCCACGGATGTCCGCGATACCCGCGAAGTGCTTGCCATGGCGCTCCTGGACCAGATCCTGCTCGGCAACCCCGCCTCGCCGCTGCGCAAGGCGCTGATCGAGTCGGGCCTGGGCTCTGCCCTGAGCGACGGGACCGGCTATGACGCCGAAAACCGCGACACGCTCTTTTCCGCCGGCTTGAAGGACGTGGCGCTGGAGGATGCCGACCGGATCGAGGCCCTGATATTCGAGGTGCTGGGCGGTCTGGCCCGGAACGGCATCGATCCGGGGTTGATCGAATCGGCCATCCACCAGCTGGAGTTCCATCGCAAGGAGATCACCAACACCCCCTACCCCTACGGCATCAAGCTGCTGGTGGCCTTGGCCGGCACCTGGATCCACGAGGGCGATCCGCTGCGGGTGCTCAAGCTGGACGAGGATCTCGAAGCGATCCGGCGGGAGGTGGCGCAAGGCCCCTTCTTCGAGCGGAAGATCACCCGTCACCTGCTTGAAAACCCCCACCGGGTGCGCCTGTCCCTCCGCCCGGACCCGCAGCTCTCCGAGGAGAGAGAGGCGCGCGAGCGGCAGGGCCTCGAGGCGATCGCCCGGCGGCTGTCGCCCGCGGATCTGGACCGGATCCGATCCGATGCCGAGGCCCTGCGCCGGCTGCAGGAGACGGTGGAGGAGGTCGCCTGCCTGCCGACATTGGAGCGCGGCGACATTCCGCCGGCGGTGGAGGTCATCACGGCCGGGTCGGTGGAGGCGGAGGGGCGGATCGCCCTGTATGACCAACCCACCTCCGGCATCCTCTATGTCGCGGCGGCGGCCGGTGCCGGGGGGCTGCCGGATGAGCTGAGCGACCTGGCGCCGTTTTTCTGCCACGCCTTTTCGCGGATCGGGACCGGGACCGCCCTCCGGGATTATGCCGATATGGCGCGCCGCATCGATGCGGCGACCGGCGGCATCGGGTTCGCCGTGAGCCCGCGCACCGGGTTCGACGGCGGCGGGGAGTGCATTCCCTTCGTCTCCTTGAACGCAAAGTGCCTGAATCGCAATGTCTCGCCGATGGCCGACATCCTCGCCGAGCTGCTGGGGCAATACACCTTTTCCGACCTTGCCCGGTTGAAGAGCCTTCTGCTCGAATACCGCGCGGGGCTTGAGTCCATGGTGGTCCACAACGGTCATCGCCTGGCCATGTCGCTCGCGGCGCGCCGCCTGTCGACCGCGCGCCTGAGCGCTGGAGCGGCATCCATCACCTGCTGCACGTGAAGCAGCTATCGGAAGAGCTCTCCGACGGTTCGCTGTCGGACCTGGCGGCCCGGCTCACCGAGATCGGGCGTCAGCTCTGGCGAGGGAGCAATTTCCGCGCGGCCCTCATCGGCGAGGCCGACGCCCTCGCCGAGGCCCGCCTGCG
>JALOOS010000236.1 GCA_025454275.1 Desulfobacterales bacterium
AGGGCGAAGTTGCCCCCGAGCGAAAAGCCTGCAAGCAGCACAGGCTTCCCGCCGGCCATGGCCGCGGCCTGTGCGGCCGCCTCGAACACCTCCTCCAGAAGCACCGCATAGAAAATTCCACGGTTCAAGTGGTGACTCTCGCCATGGTCCCGGTAATTGAGGCGGAAGAGGTCGTACCCGCGCTGGAACAGGGCCCGCCCCGTGCAGCGCATGTAGGTCGAATCGATGCTGCCCTCCCAGCCGGGAAGAAGAATGGCGAGGCCTCGGCCGGGCTGTTCCTTGTGGCGTGCATAGGCGCCGAGCAGCCGCACCCCGGCGGCGGTTTCGAGGACCACCGGACGCGAGGCCGCGGCCATGGGATTGGGCCCCGCGGCGCGGAGGCGAGCGCTGGCGAGGAGAGTCTGGAGTCGGCCGCTGCGGAGATAGAAGGGCGGCCGATAGGGTCGTGAAAATCCCGATTCAGGTCTCGGCGGCATAAAAGGTTAGCTCCCACTCGAGGCTGACGACGTCGTGGCGAATGATGTAGAGCCCCCCATCGTCCCCGCGGATTTTGAAATAGCGGTGATCGGGCGCCAGCCAGCGGTCAAGCACTTCGACGGCAACCACCCGTCGCTCCCCGAAGCGGATGGCGCGGGGGGTCTCCTCTCCGCGGTAGCCCGCGTAGCACTCAACCACGATCGGCATGGCTGCCGGCCAGGGCTGCCGCCAGGTAGGAGATGACCGCGGCGGCGGCGATTGCGTGAAATCCGATGCTGATGGCCAGTTGGGCGCTGGCGATGGCGGCGAGCACCGAGGCGCACCCGTTCACGGCCCAGGCATAGGCCTTCGCGGCGGGGTGCGGGACCGCCCAGCGCATGCCCAGCGGAAATAGCATTCCCATGACGACGGCCGGGAGCATGGCGGCCGCGAGCAGAAGGAACGCGCGCCAGGCCCAGGGCAGGGCGAGAAGGCTCTCCGCGAATGTGCCGAGCGCGGCGGCGGCGACCGCAATCCCAAAGGCCGCGGCGGCTGCCGACCGTTTGAGTGCAGCCGGGGAGAAGCGCTGCGAGATCAAACCGCCGAGGCCGGATGCGATCAGGACCCCCGCCACCACCAGCGTCAGGCTGACGACCGGATCGCCCAATAGAAAGGTGCCGGCATAGACCCACAGGAGCTCGGCGAACATGAACCCGGCGCCGATGGCCAGGAAGAAAATTATCCCGGCAGGACGGGGGGCCCGGGCGCGGCCCCGCAAGAGGGCCGCGGGAACCAGCAGCAGAACCAGGCTGACAAGGAGCGCTTCGGCGAAGGCCACGGCGACGATGGTCTCGCCGGAAAAAAGGAAGATGTGGCTGCGGCCGCCCAGAGTGCGGTGCAACTCCCCGGCCCGGGACCATTTCAGGAACCGATCGGGGAAGGGCCGCAGATCCGGCTGGGGGGCCACATCGATGACGTACTGATTGTGGAAACCAGCCGGCCCCTCCGTCCCGGCCGCCCCGGCGAGGCGTTGATGCTCGATGAAGTGATAGGGAGCATCGAAGACATTAAAGCGGTTTGCAAGCTCGGGGTGCGCACCCGCCAGGTAGACGATGTCGAAATTGAGGCCCCCGGCCCACTTCGCGATAGCGGCCGGATCCGCAAAGGGGCGGCGGGCCATGACCATGGTATAGGTGTCCCAGTTGCGTACAATCGCAAGGCATAGCTCCGGTGCGGCGATCCCGGCGGCGGCCAGGGCCTTGCGGGCCGCAGCCCACAGGCGCAGGGAGTCTGCCGGCGGCAGGAGCAGCCGGCGCGAAACGACGAGCAGCCCCTCGGGGGTCAGGCGATCGAGATAGGTCTTGAAGGCGGCAACGGTAAGCGTGTGGTCCTGATCGAGTGCGCCGGCCCCCGGAATGGATGCGCCCCAGTTTTCCAGGTGGATGATGTCGAAGCGGTCATCGGTGCCGGCGAGGTAGGCGCGCAAGTCGCCCGCGATAACGCCCTGCCCGTAGTGGCGTGCGATCATCCCTGCGACCTCCGGCGTGGGGGTCAGGATACGAACCTCGGCCGCCCCCGAGGCGGCTGCACAGGCGATGGAAAGCCCACCCCCTGCGGCCGCCGCCAACACCTTCTGCGGTGCGGCAGCGAGGGCATAGGGCAGGAAGGAGAGGCTGAAGCGGGCGAATTCCGGCCACCCGGCCGCTGCAGTGTCGTAGAGATAGAGCGGGCGGTCCCCGTCCGTAAAGACCGCCTGGGCCGTGGGCAGGACCCCTGGAAATTTGAGGCTGAGCCCTGGGGCAAAACGCAGGTGCGGGCTTTCGACCCGCTCGATCCGGCCGCGAATCGTCGCGCGCTGCTCGACGACCCGGGTTTCAGGAAACCGCAGCACTTGGGAGATCATTTTGTATTCGGAGGGGATGACCGCGCGCACCTCCTCGGCCCCGGGTGTCAGCAGCCAGATCCCGGCGGCGAGCACCAGAAGCCCGGCTGCAGCGGTCGCCGCCGCCGCGGCCGGACGGCGGCGATCGGCCGGCGGCCGCCCGCGCGACATGAACGCGATCAGGATCAGCGGGGAGAGGGCGGATGCGATCACAAGCCGAGCCTCCCCCCAGAGGGGGAGCAGCAGGGCGGGGGCGAGGGCCCCCAGGGCCGATCCGGCCATGGAGGTGAAATAGACGGCCCCGGGTTTTTCGGGGCGCAGAACGAAGGCGGTTGCGACCAGCCCGCCCGAGACAAAGAAAGGCAGGGCGATCGCAAGGCAGACGAGGAGAAGATAGGCCGCCTGGACCGGTTGAAAGGGAAGGCGGTGGTAATCGAGCGGGATGCGGTTCAGGGCGATCAGGGCGGTCAGGAGCGAGCCCGAGAAAATGACGACAGCGCCGGGGATCCAGAGCGGGGGAAACGGATCGGGGCGGCCGGAGCGGACCGGTCCCAGCAGGCTCAACACCGTGCCGCTTGCCGCGAAGCCGAAGAGGGCCATGCTGATCACGAGAAAGGAGAGGTGGTTCCACTGGCTGACGGCGAAGATCCGGGCCAGGGCCACCTCGAAGGCGAGGGTGGCGCAGGAGACCAGGAAGACGGCGGCCAGGGTCATGGCGCCTTACTTTTTTTCGAGTGCGCGTCCGGTCATGGGCACGAACAACACCCCGGTTACCTGGCGGAGGGCGAAATCCTCACCACGCCGGGTGACAAGGACCAGGTTCTGGTACCCGAAGGGGCTGCCTAAAGGCAGCACGAGCCGGCCGCCATCCTTCAGTTGGGCGATCAGGGGCGGGGGGATGTGGTCGACGGCCGCCGTGATCATGATCGCATCGAAAGGGGCGGCCTCCGACCAGCCGAAGTAGCCGTCCCCGTGCCGTGTTTTTATTGCATCATAGCCATTTGTTTTTAATAGGTTGTCGGTTGTTTCATAAAGCATTTTCTTAATTTCGATCGTGTAGACCTCAGCTCCGAGTGCAGCGAGCACGGCCGCCTGGTACCCGGAACCCGTGCCGATTTCGAGCACCCGTTCGGAATGCTTGAGGTGGAGGAGTTCGGTCATCAGGGCCACGATGTAGGGCTGGGAGATGGTCTGCCCTTCGCCGATGGGAAGCGGGCCGTCGTGATAGGCCGCACCCGCGCCTGGATCTGCTCACGGACCATTCGCTCACGTGCCGCCCTGGTCTCCGGTGTATCGACAGCCTGGGCGGAGAGCGGCAGCAGGGCGAGGCAGGTAAGGATT
>JALOOS010000237.1 GCA_025454275.1 Desulfobacterales bacterium
CGAGTTGAGTCGGAGGTTTTTCGGCGCAGAGAAGCAAATGCGCCAGATCGGGACGATACGTTGTCCGCGCAGAGGTTGAGAGCATTGCAACCCACACACTACGCATCGCCGAACAAAGATAGAGTCACCCGCTCCAACGGGATCCTGAACGGCGGAGGCCTGGCGCTGGCCATCTGCCTTTTCTTATTATTCTGGGCGACCGAACTTCCGGCCACCCCTGCGGCTCCGTCAGCCTCCAGGGTATCCGCCGCCGGGAAACCCAAGGCCGTTGTAAAGGCCCCCCCGAAGGCCAATTCCACTGCTGCTGCCACCTGTGATCCGGCAGCCGGGGCATCCCAAGTCAAATCTGCCGCCAAAAAGAAGCCGGCCGGCGCCCAGGTGAAGAAGGTTAAGCCCTCCCCGCCGCCGCTGGTATCCAGCAAGACCAAGGCCAAGGCCGAGGCCATCACGGAACAGATTTCCGATAACCTGCCTGAAAGCGTTGAGCAGGAGATCAGCAAATTTTTCGGGCTCCGCTACCGGCTGGGGGGCAACGGCCAGGGCGGCATCGACTGTTCGGCCCTGGTCCAAAAGGTGTATGCGGTCCAAAAGGTGTATGCGGACGCCTTCGGTATCGCTTTGCCGCGAAGCTCGTCTGAGCAGAGCAGGGCGAACGACCTCGAGTCTGTCCGGCCGGATGAGCTCAGGCCCGGCGACCTGCTCTTCTTCGGGCCTCAACGCAAGCGGGTCGACCATGTCGGCATGTATCTCTCGGGCGGATATTTCCTGCATGCGGCGCGCTCCGAGGGGGTCACGATCTCCCGGCTCGACCACCAGCATTGGAAGTCGCGTTTCATGTTTTCCAAGCGGATGCGCGGCCTGGACCTCGACAATGAGCGGGACGGCATTTCAGAGTTGGAATACGATCTCTCCCGGGAATCGGCCGCTTTCGCCTTTTCAGGGCTCGAGTCCGGGGGGCTTCTGCGGTCATTGGACACCGGGGTCAGCTTGAACGATTCCCTGGAGCTGATTCTCAGCGGCTATTTCCTCAATCTGCTTGCCGAGGGTCCGGCGGCGGCAGAGGGGTCGGTTTTCGCGGACCACGCCCCGGGCGAGCCCACGGCGTCCGAGAGCGGCTTCCGCCTGGCGGCGTTGCTCTCCCCCCTCGAGTGGCTGGGCATCAGCCCTTCGGTCGCATCGGCCGATCGGTCCAGAACCAAAGACGGATTGTATGTCGACGAGCCCCGGCAGAAAATCGGGCTTGAAACCTGGATGATCCTGCCCTCCTCGAAAGTGGCCGTCTTCATGGCCGCCCATGTCGGAAACCAGGAAAACCTCCTGGACAACCCCGCTGCGATTTCGCCGGACTGGCAGTCGGTCGATTTCGCCCTCGGGCTCAACTACCGTCTCTCCGATTCCCTGCGCTTTTCATTGTACAGCACCCACGCCTATCTCTCCGAGTCACGGCTGCCCGCGGAGGAGTCCGGCCGCTCCAAGCTGATGATGGAGGACGTGGGGTTTCAGCTGAACATCCGGTTCTAAAGACACTGCTGCTCCTGCGCTCCGGCGTGAAGCCCTCGGTGGGGAGATTCTTCCGATCCATTCTTCCCCCGCCAAAATCGGTTGACCCCTTCTCAAGATCGTTATACGGATTACCTGCCGGCCGAGGGGGGGCTCCCCGAGACCGGGGGGCTCTCGCAATCACTATTTCCGAGCACCGAGGGGGATGCGTGGAAGAGCAGGAATTTCTGAAGAGGTTCTGCATCCCGGAATCTCAGTATCGACAAACGGGTCTTGATTGGAGCCGTCTCGCGGCCATCCGCGGCGACTATGAAAAAACAATCCCCGAACTCGGCCTCGACGCCCGTTACGTAGCCGAGCGCCTGAGACCCGTGGAGAGCGTCCACACCGTCAAGACCCGCATCAAATCCCCCGATCACCTCATCGAGAAGATCATCCGCATCAAGCTCGCCGATCCTGGTCGGACGATCGAGCTCGACAACTACGATCTGGTCGTGACCGACCTGGTGGGCGTGCGCGCCCTGCACCTTTTCAAAGAGGACTGGGCGCTGATCCATGACTTCATCCTTCAGACCTGGGAGCTCATGGAGCCGCCGGTGGCCAACATCCATCCCCAGGATCCGCCTTCGGTCACAACGGCTTTTCGCGAGCGCCGCTGTGCAATCAACCAGCATCCCTGGGGCTATCGCTCGGTCCACTATTTGATCGCCTTCGAACGCTCAAAGGACAAGACCCTCCCGGTGGAGATCCAGGTACGCACCCTCCTGGAGGAGGCCTGGAGCGAGATCGACCATTACGTGCGCTACTCCCGTCCCGGCGATGCCTCCCTCTTCGCTCCCCACCTGGCCGAATTGAACCGCCTCACCGCGCGCGCCGACGAGGTCAGCTCGGTCATCCGCCGGCTCAAGAATGACACCGCTTCGAAGGCTTCCGCCTCCGGCCCTCTCCCTTTGCCGAACGAGGGTGAAGGTCCCCGAAGGACCGAGCCATAGAGTTTGTCTATCGGCCTCCTGCTTCACCATAAAAAAAAACAATTTGATCTGCGGGCGCCGATGAACTATTTTTCTAGCATAAGATTTTATATTGAATTTATAGATTTTTTCGATTTCAATCCACCATGGGTACACCATCACAGGATCCGGACGTCCGCCTGACCGCAACCGTCTCCAGCGCCGGGTGAGCCGCGAAGCTGGCTCCAGGGGACCTGGACCGGGCGCTCTGCGGGATCGACATCCCGTCGGATGAGAATGTTCTCGTGGGGTTGGCGCGCGCCGACGATGCCGGGGTCTACCGGGTATCCGCGACCCTGGCCCTCATCCAGACGGTGGACTTTTTCACCCCGGTCGTGGACGATCCCTACTGGTTCGGGCAGATCGCCGCCGCCAACGCCCTGAGCGACGTCTACGCCATGGGCGGGGTGCCGAAGACCGCCATGAACCTGGTGGCCTTTCCCATCAAGGAGATGGGCATCTCGATCCTGCGGCGGATCATCCAGGGCGGGCTCGACAAGATGACCGAGGCCGGTGTGGTGCTGGTGGGCGGCCACAGCATCGAGGACAAGGAGCTGAAATACGGCCTTGCGGTCACCGGCTTCGTCCATCCGGACCGGATCCTCATCAAGAACAACTTGAAGGTCGGCGATCATCTCATCCTCACCAAGCCGCTCGGCACGGGGATCATCAACACGGCGATCAAGGCCGGCCTTGCGCCGCCGGAGTTGGTGGACAAGGTCACCCGCCTGATGGCGCGGCTGAATCGGGGTGCCGCCGAGGCGATGGCCGGCTTCGAGGTCCACGCCTGCACCGATGTCACCGGCTTCGGGTTGATCGGCCACCTGGCGGAGATGGTGACCGGCTCGGGTGCCGGTGTCCACCTGGCCGCCGGCGAGATCCCGGTGATACCGGAGGCGGCGCCTTTTGCCGCCATGGGGTTGATTCCGGGAGGGGCCTACAAGAACCGCGAATTCAGAGAGAAACAGGTCCGCTGCGGCGAGAGCGTCGATCAGACCGTGCGCGATATTCTCTTCGACCCCCAAACCTCCGGCGGCCTTTTGATCAGCGTTGCAGCAGCCGATGCGGGGCCCCTGCTTGCGGAATTGAAGGCCGCCGGGATCGATGCGGCCGCCCGGATCGGCGAGGTGGTGGCCGGACCGGAAGAGATCATCCAGGTGGAGTGAGGCGGGGGGCCCGTCGGCCCGTCACCCGTCACCAAACACCAAACACCAACAACCAAACACTTAACTCTTTTCCCTTCAGGTTTCATTATGAGAGAGATCGATGCCCGCGGGCTGGCCTGCCCCCTGCCGGTGCTGCACACCAAGGCGACCCTGGAAAAAGAGAAGCCTGCCGGCGTGCGCGTGCTCGTAGACAACGCGGGGTCCCAGCAGAACGTCCAGCGCTTCCTCGCCTCCCAGGGGTTCGAGACCGGTCTCGAGCGGGACGGCGAGGATTTCGTCGTGACCGGCCGCTGCGGAGCGGCGGCTCAACCGGCTGCGGCGCCTGCGGCCCGGGCCGAGACCGAAAAGAAGAAGATCATGGTGATGTGCGCCACCGACCGGATCGGATTCGGGGAC